>JBBSKE010000075.1:0-11906 GCA_038256595.1 Tepidiformales bacterium
GCGGCGACGCTCGTGGGGCATGATCGTGATCACGCGGGGCGCGAGGCAGGCGATCTCGGTGTTGCCGCCGGTCCCGCCCAGCCGCCGCTCGGGTGCGAGGTAATCGCCGAGGACGAGCGTGTTCAGGTTGCCGAAGCGGTCTACCTGGGCGGCGCTGAGGACGCCAAAGTCGACGTTCCCGCCCATGAGCAGGGTGCCGAGCGCATCCACCATGTCGGTCACCATCGCGCAGCCATCGTTGAGGATGAGGTCATGGATGCCGACGGGCGCGCGAGCTACATCTTCGCGCGGTTCCCAGTCGAAGGCGCCGACCTCGGTGCAAATCGCCACGCCCGGCGCGTGGAGCAGCTTCGCGACCACGCCAGCGAGCACGGGGAGGCCCATCCCGAGCATGCAGACTCCCGTTTCCGGGAATTCGCGAGCCGCGGCTATGACCATCATTTCAGCGAGCGTGTAGTCATCAGTCATGGCGCCACCTGGAAGCGGAGGGATTCGGCGTAGCCGTAACGGATGCCCTCCTGGGGCGACGGCCCGGAGGTGGCCCGCAGCGGTTCGAGCGCTCCGTCGCCGAACCGTTCGAGGAAGTGCGCGATGTAGCCGGCGCGGTCGGGGACGCCATGGACCCACTCGGCGGCGAAGGCTTCGTAGCCAGCGCGAGAACGGCCGGCGGGGCCCATCACCTGCGCCTGGAAGCCGTAATCCGTGTCGTGGACCCCTGCCATCGGGGTCGGGTGCGCTCCCCAGGGCATGTGGACCACGGCCGCAACCTTGAATCCCGGGACGACCGTGCGACTCGGGTCCTGGCGGATGACTTCGGGCTCGACGATCTCTTCGACCGAGACGATCGGCTTCTTCGCCGCCCAGTAGGCCCACTTGGCGTCGCCGAGGTGGCCCCAGATCTGCACGTTTCCGAACTTGTCGGCGCGATGGGCATGGAGGACGGCAACGTCGGGCTTAATCGCCGGGAGGAGCACCACCTGGTCGCCTTCGAAGGGCGAGGTCATGGTTTGCCACTTCTTTTCGCGGAGGAACCCGTGCGGGTGGTCGCGCACGCGGTCGTCGAGGTAGTCGGTGCCGAGGAAGGAGCGGGTCGGGATGAACGGGATGCCGAGCGCGCCGGCCATGAGCATGAGTGCGATCGACTGGTTGCTGTAGTCCTCATAGAGCAGGTCGCCGGAGTCCATCATCTCCTGGATGGGGCCGGGGCGGAGCGCGCCGCTGATGTAGCCGGTGCGGACGCGGTCGACGCATCCGGCGAGGGCCATCTGGGTCGATTGGGGGCCGATCGAGCCACCGATGATCTCGAGATTCTTCTTCCCCTGGCGGATGATTTCATGGCAAAGACCGAACGCGACCGAGGTGTAGCCCGCATAGACGCTGTCGCCGTCGCTGACGAAGCGGGAGACGGCCTCGGATTCGGACATCAACTTGATTTGCTGCACGCGAAAGAATCTACCAGCCGCGGCCCGCATGTGCGATAGGCAGGCACTACTTTCCGCAGCCGTCGGTTTGCATTGGCGTTCAATCGGGCGAGAATCGGTAGATGACGAATCCCGGCAGGCGCAGCGACATTCGCATCGGTTCCCGCGTTTCAATTGTGCTCAAGCAGGACCAGCGCAGCGGCCGACTCACGACTGGCATCGTGCGCGATATTCTCACGAGTTCGCCGACGCACCCGCACGGCATCAAGGTACGACTCGAAGACGGCCAGGTCGGGCGGGTACACAGCATCGACGGCAACGGGTAAGGTTCACGCGCGAAGGAGAGTCCGATGCCCACGATCAAAGGTATTGCGCACGTTGAACTGAGCGTCTCGAACCTCGACCGGAGCGTCGCCTGGTACCAGTCGCTGCTGGACGCGCGCGAGATCTTCCGCGAGGGGAACGACGAGTTCGCCATCGACGCTGTCGCGCTCCTCGAACCGACCTCGAAGATGATCATCGCGTTCACCCAGCACCGCACCGTCGAATCGGCGACGTTCTCGCCACGCCGCGTCGGCCTGGACCATATCTCGTTCTCGGTGGCGAACTCGGCGGACCTCGCGGAGTGGCTCGGGCACATGAACGCCCTTGGTGTGACGCACGGCGGCATCGAAGAGCGGGACATCTTCCAGGCGATCGTCGCGACCGACCCTGACGGCATCCCGGTCGAGTTCATCTGCCGACGGTAGCGCGCATCAGTCCAGGTTTTCGCGGAGTTCTACTCGTCGGCTCTTGAAGCCAGGAGACTCATATTGACGAGATCGGCGAGAAATAGGTCCTCTGCGTTCAGCGGGCGCCGCAGCTTCCACCAGGCGTCAGTCCTGGGCCGATAGGTATCGGAGATGGGTCCGAGAAGGTCCGCGGTTGTTGCGCCGATGAAGGTAAGGTCGAGTGCTCGAAGCAGTTCGAGTTCGGCTTCGGAAAGCGTGCCGTCATCGAGTAGGTCGGCGAGCAACTCCCGGGAGTCGAGGTCATTGTTGTAGTCGTCGTAGCGGAACGAATACGGGCCTGGAACGAGTTCGGCTATGAACTCGCTCCACCTGCGAAGTAGATCCTCAGCCCTCGAAGCCATCGGCCTTCCCTCGTGAGACTCAGATCCGGGCAAAAATGAACGTTGCGACGACCTAATCCACCCGCAGGACGATCTTCCCGACGTGCGCGTTCGTCGCCATGTAGGCGTGCGCGGCATCGAGTTCTTCGAGCGGGAAGACGCGGTCGATGACGCCATGGAGGCGGCCATCTTCGAAGGCGGGCATGAGGTCCTCGGCCATTCGCCGCGAGCATTCCAGTGATTCCTCCGCGGTGCGGGTGCGGAAGGTGACGCCGATGATCTTCACGCGCTTGTAGGCGACCTGGTCGAGGTTGAGTGAGCCGCGATGAGTCCCGAGCCGCCCGACGCTGACGAGCCGCCCGAGAATCGCCATTGCTCGCAGGTTCTCTTCGAGCACATCGCCGCCGACGTTGTCGATGATCAGGTCCACGCCGCGGCCGTTCGTGATCTCGGTGACGCGTTCGACGAGCCCTTCGCTGCCGGTGGCGATGCCATCGGTCATGCCGAGCGAGGCGAGCTGCTCGAGCTTCCCGTTCGAGGTCGAGGTGCCAATGATCGGGTTCGCGCCGATAAGTCGCGCAATCTGCAGGGCGGCGATGCCAACGCCCGAGGAGGCGGCGTTCACGAGGAACGATTCGCCCGCCTTGAGGCCGCCGTTCGTGACAATCGCATCGTGCGCGGTGACGAAGACGGTCGGGATGCTCGCGGCTTCTTCGTAGCTCATCGCATCCGGGAAGCGGGAGACGGCGCGCGCATCCACCGTGACGAACTCGGCGTGCGAACCCGCCGCCCGGCCGAAGACGCGGTCGCCGGCCTGGAAACCACTGACCTCGCGGCCGAGGACGACCACCTCACCCGCGAATTCTCCGCCGGAGATCGACGGAACGAAGGAATCGACGCCCGGCCGCTGGTAGGCGCCCCGGCGGCGTGCGAGTTCCGCGCGGTTAATCGTGGAGGCTCGCACGCGCACCAGCAGTTCGCCATCCTTCGGCGCCGGCTGGGGGACATCGCGAAGCTCGACGACTCCGCCATTCGGGTCCGGGATGACGAACATGGCTTTCATTTCGCGGCCGCCTTGATCATGAGGCTCAACTCTTCGAGCTGGGCCGGGTCTACGAGCGACGGTGCGCCCATGAGCGGGTCGCTCCCGGAGTTCGACTTCGGGAAGGCCATGACCTCGCGGATACTGTCGGTGCCGACGAGCAGCGCGCAGAGCCGGTCGATGCCCATGCCGACGCCGCCTTCCGGGGGCGCGCCATATTCGAGCGCATCGAGGATGACGCCGAAGCGGTCCTGCTGCTGCTCAGGCGAGTGGCCCATCATATCGAAAACCATCGCCTGGTCAGCGCGGTTGTTGATGCGAATCGAGCCGCCGCCGACCTCCTGGCCGTTGCAAACGAGGTCGTACTGGTAGCTCAACGCCTTGCCCGGGTCAGACATCAGGGTCTCGCGCTCAGATTCGGGGAAGCCGCAGAACGGGTTGTGGGTGGCGTCCCAGCGATTTTCCTCGGGGCGCCATTCGAGCAACGGGAAGCCGACGACCCACTCGAAGCTGAGGACGTTCGGGTCCTTCAGGCCGAGCTTCGTGCCGAGCGTCTCACGCACGAGATGGAGCGAACTCGCGACCACGGCTGGCTGGTCGGCGACGATGAAGAGCATGTCGCCCGGCTCGACGCCTGCGACCGTCTTGACGGCCTCGATCTCCTCGGCGCTGAGAAATTTCGCGATCGGGGAACGCAGTTCGCCACTCGCCTGGAAGCCGATGTAGGCGAGACCCTTCGCGCCGCCGGCTTTGGCAACGTCGGTGAGTTCGTCGATCTCCTTGCGCGTCATCTCGGCGGACGCCGGGACGCGGATCGCCTTAATCTGCCCGCCTGCGGCGAGTGCGCCGGCGAACACCTGGAACCCGGACGCCTTGAGCGGCTCGGCGATATCGATGAACTGCAGGCCGAAGCGCAGGTCCGGCCGGTCGATGCCGTAATTGTCCATGCAGTACTGGTAGTCGAGGCGCGGGAACGGCCTGGCCGCGAGCTTGCGCGGGCCGCCGAAGTTCTCGGCGATCTCGATGTAGAGCTCCTCGATGATCGCCATCACGTCTTCCTGGTGGACGAAGCTCATCTCGAGGTCGAGCTGGGTGTGCTCGGCGACTCGGTTCGCGCGCGTGTCCTCGTCCCGGTAGCAGCGGGCGATCTGGAAGTAGCGCTCAACCCCGGCGACCATCAGCAGCTGCTTCATAATCTGGGGCGATTGCGGGAGCGCGAAGAAGTGCCCGGGGCGCGTTCGCGAGGGCACAAGGAAGTCGCGCGCGCCCTCCGGGGTCGATTTAATCAGTGTCGGTGTTTCGACCTCGATGAAGTCGCGGTCCGAGAGAAAGTTGCGGATGAGCCGCACAACGTCGTGGCGCAGGCGAATGTTGAACGCGGTCTCGGGGCGTCGAAGGTCGAGGTAGCGGTACTTCAGGCGGAGCTGCTCGTCGACTTCACCGGGCTCGTTGATATAGAAGGGCGGCGTGAGGGACTCGCCGAGGACTTCGCACTTCGACGGGTGGACCTCGATCTCGCCGGTGGTCATGTTCGGATTCACGGCAGCGGCATCGCGCACGCGCACTTCGCCCTCGATGGCGATGCACCACTCGTTGCGCACCCGGTGGGCGATGGCGTGGACATCGGCCTGTTCCGGATTTATGACGAGCTGAACGATTCCATGCGAATCGCGCAGGTCGAGGAAGATGAGCCCACCGTGGTCCCGGCGGCGGTGAACCCAGCCCGCCAGCCGCACGGTACGACCTGCATCAGCCGTTCGGAGGTCGCCGCAATACGTGTCTTTATACATAGGGAAGAGCGTATCAGGAGTTCCCGCAGCGGTCAGGAGTGCGCTGCGGGAACCGGCGAGCGACGGTGGTTCGCCGTCAGCGGTTCGAAGTCGGTCCGAGTTGGGGACCAGTGCGGAGCGGTTCGTGCGAAGCCGCCGGGGGAGTTGGCTCGCCACCGGTGGTCTCTTTCGCGCGCGTCCAGGGCATCGAGAAGCGCGGAGTCGGCGGGTGGCCGGTCCAGGCGGTGGGTACGACCTGGCCGTGGGAGCGCAAGCGGCGGGCGAGGGCTTCATCGCGGAACTGGGCCATCTTGTCGGAGGTGTAGTGTTGGCCGGGAGGGAACATCATCGCAATCACCAGAGCTTTCTATCGATATCGTAACATAGCCATGTTCCTATTTACATCGTTAGGCGCCGATTATTCGTGAAATTCTCGACAGAATGCTCCGAAGGGGAACGCGTGGGGACTCTAGATGCCGGAGTCCAGGAGATGCTCGATGCCGCCGCCGAGGACGCGGCGGACAGTTTCCTTATTCGCCCGGTAGACCGTCTGGTTACCCGATTTCTCCGCATCGAGGAGCGAGGCATCGCGCAGCAGCTTGACGTGCGCGCTCACAGTCGGCTGTGAGAGTTCGAAGACCGCCGCGAGGTCGGTGACGCTGTACTCCGAGTTCAGGAGCGCCCCGAGGATGGCGTTGCGCGTGGGGTCCGAGAAGATCTTGAAGACCGCGGAGGCACGCTCTGCGTTTTCGCGGCGGCGGACCGTTTTCTTCTCCGCGTCCTGCCCAAATGCGACGAGGAGTGTGCCCGGGAAGGTGTAGATCAGCTGGCCTTCGGGCGCGAGTGCCAGCGGGACAATCAGCAGTTCGCCCTCTCGAATCGCCCGCTCGATGTACTGCGAGAACTGGATTTTGCGCGGGAGCGAGCCCTTGATGACCCGCCGCCAGTCTTCGGCGCGGGCGAGGTCCCCACGAATGGTCTCGGCGTTGGCAGCGGCGCGGGCGGCGCCAGCCTCTTCCCACTCGGGTCGAAGTGCCGCCCAGAACTCGCGAAGAAGCGCGACATACGCCTTCCGAAGCGCCGGCTCGCTCTTTAGGCGGGCGACGCGAGCGGCAATCACCCGGTTTGTCGCCTCGGTTTCCGACTCCATCGGCAGGGCAGGTGAAAAATCGGCCGCGGGAGATTCGAGCCAGTCGAAAAAGTCGTCCGGGGTAGCGCCGGTGAGCATCCCGGCACGCGCGATGAGGAGGATAACGTCGCCCCAGTCGTCGCAGGCGGTGCCGCTATCGCCCTTGCCGTACTGCCCGGCGAAGGTGTCGAGGCGCTCGCGAATCCCGGTGCAGCGTTGGGCGACCCGCTCGAGCCATGGTGCTCTGCCGTGAAACTGGGACTCCCCGTTGAGGAACGCGAAGAGTGCGAAGCCAAACTCGACGGTGGCCGATGGGGACACCTTGACCCCCGATGGGTCGCGCGATTCACGGGAGATTTCTGCTGGCATCGTCCATTAACTATACGGCTAATCGAGTGTCGTGACACAGGCGTGCTATCGAACGACCGGCGTCTTGCGCCAGAAGAAAAAGCTGGAGTGTGCAAACGGGTGTCATGGATTCGTGACTAGCAGCGACGTTCGACCGCCGGATTGCCCCCCAACCGGACGCGGTCAGGAGCTATGAACCATGGAAGGATGGAGTTGAGAAGAAGCGCCCGAATGACCGGCGCTGCTGTAGAAAGATGGGTGACGCCTATGTCCCGGAGAACATTCGATTTCGCATTCGCAGGGGGCGGCCTCGCGCTTGCCGTGATGCTCTTTGTGCTTGGCTTCGTCCTGAACGACCAGGCGAGCTTCGCCCGCTCCTACGTGAAAGACCAGCTCGGACAGCAGAAGATCACCTTCACCGCTGCCGATAAGCTCACACCCGCCGATAAAGAGTGGAAGCCCGGTTCGAGCTGCCTGGTCGAAAACGCCGGCAAGCTGATGGAGACCGGCGCACAGGCCGAGTGCTACGCGAACTACTTCATCGCCCACCACGTCGAAACTTCCGCCATCAACGCGGGGTACCCCGGCGAGACCTACGCGACACTGGGCGCCATCCAGTCCAGCTTCCGGGCTGAAGTTGCCGCCGCCAAGACTGCGGGCGACACCGCTGCTACGACCGCCGCCCAGGCCAAGCTCGACGCCGTGACAGCGCTGCGCGGTTCCGCCCAGACCGGCGAGACTCTCCGCGGACTGTTGTTGACCTCCTATGGGTTCAGCATTTTCGGCGAGAAGGCAGCGCTGGCTGGGACGGTCTGCTTCGTGATTGCTGGCCTGCTGGCATTGCTCGCCGCACTCGGTTTCGTCCACGCCTTCCGCACTTCCCCCGCGGAGCGCATCGGGGCGGCGGACGAAACGCAACGGAAGCTCGTCCGCAAATCGGCAACCGCTGATGGCCCCGCCAGTCAGCCGCGCTAATCGCGTTGCCTTCGTTTATCCGCTGCGGATAGACTGGGGGCGAATCCAAGGAGGCCTTGTATGGCACACAAATTCGAGATTTACAAAGACAAAGCGGGCGAATTCCGCGTCCGTTTCAAGTACAACGACAACGTGATGTTTTCGACCGAAGGCTACAGCAGCAAATCTGGCGCCCAGGGAGCGATCGATTCCATCAAGAAGAATGGCCCCGACGCCCCGGTCGAAGACAACAGCTAACCTCGCCAGCACAGCGAAACAAGAGGCCCGGCTCCAATCGATGGAGCCGGGCCTCTTTGCGTCTGTTCGAATGAACGGTCTCAGGAAACGCCGCAGCTGTCGTGTCCGCACATGCAGATTTCGTCGCCGATGCCTGCTTCGCCGGCGAGCGCGCAGGCTTCGGTGCAGAACGTCTGGCTGCCGCGTTCAATTGTCACGGCGGTACAGCTACAGAGCCGGTGTGCGCACTTCACGTTAGTCCCTCCGCAGGGCGGATGCGGGCTGGGCAGGTTCGCCGCGAGTGAATCCGCCGGGGATGCTCGGGTTCTCCAGGGTCTCGCGGTAGGCGCCGGTTTCGCGATGCCGCTCCTCGATGAACTCCTTGAAGCGGTCCAGGTCGCCCCCAACGCGGCGCGTCATGAAGCCGAGGGCATCGCCGACGCTTTCGAGGAAGCCTTCCGGCTGATAGCTCATTTCCAGCTTCACGAGCGTGGACTGGCCGCCATCGACCGGGGAAAAGGTGACAACGCCCGCGTTATCCTCGCCGTCGAGCGAACTCCAGATGATGTGCGAATCTGGCACCTGTTCGCGGATCTCGGATTCCCAGGTCTTATCGTGGCCGCCGACGCTGGCTTCCCAGCGGATGCGCCGATCGTCGAGCTGGGTGACGGATTTCACGCCTTCCATGAAGTGCGGGAACTCTTCGAACTGGGTCCACTGGTTATAGGCGGTCGTAACCGGGACGTTGACTTCGATCTCTTTATGAACGCGAGCCATACGTTCACCTCCAGGTGTGTTGGAGAGACCGTATGCACCGCAGCTTATGGAATGCCTCACGAGGCGGGAGCAGACGTTGCAAGATTATCGAATCCGGCGGACGGTCAGCCGCCGCTCAGGGCCGGGAGGAAGTGGACCTCCGCGTCGACGGGCACGGGTTCGAAGAGGCCCATCTGGCCTGCCTGGTCGTTAATCGAGACGGCGACGCCGGGCATGATGTCGCCATCTTCGACGAGCAGCGCTTCGACGCCCGGGTAGAGCGCCTCGAGTTCATCGATCACGTCGCCGACAGTCCCGCCGCTCACTTCGACGCGAGCGACGGGGACCAGCGAGCGAAGAATGGCCGGGACGAAGACGGTTGCCACCGGCTACGCCCCATCGCCAGCGGTGCGCACTACTTCGAGCCATTCATGAGCACTTCGAGGACGCGCTTCGGGCTCATCGGGAGGGTACACATCCGTTCGCCGAGGGCGTGCGCCATCGCGTTAGCCATCGCCGGGAGCGGCGGAACGAAAGCAGCCTCACCGACGCCACGGACGCCGTACGGGTGTCCCGGGTTCGGGCTTTCGACGACGACGGTGTCGATCGGCGGCAGGTCGAGCGAGGTCGGCATGCGATAGTCGAGGAAGCTCGAATTCTCCATGCGGCCGTCCTTGCTGTAGACGTACTCCTCGTTGATCGCCCAGCCAACGCCCTGCGCGACGGCGCCCTGCATCTGTCCCTCGACGTAGCTGGGGTGAATCGCGCGGCCCGCGTCCTGGACGGCCGTGTAGCGCAGGATCTCGGTCTTGCCGGTCTCCGGGTCGACTTCGATATCGACGATATGGACGGCGAAGCCACCCGCGACGCCGCCAGGAACGACGCTCGCGTGGCCGATGATCGCGCCGCCGGTGCCGTTCTGGCGGGCGGCGATCTGGGCAATCGTCAGCGTCTTGGTCGCGTCGTCGAGGTTGGTGAGGACGCCAGAATCGTAGGCGACGCGGTCTACTTCGACCTTCCAGATCCTCGCCGCGCGCTCGATGAGCTGGCGGCGAAGGTCGTTCGCGGCCTCGAAGGCGGCCCAACCCTGCTTGAAGGTGACGCTGCTGCCGCCCGTGTTCGAGGTGAAGCCAATCGAATCGGTGTCGGTGACGGATGGGCGAACCATGTCGGCGGCAATGCCCATGCCCTCGGCGAACTGCATCGCGGAGGTCGTGCGCGTGCCACCAATATCGACCGAACCTTCGATGTAGCTCACGCGGCCATCCGGCATGAGCCCGGCGATGCTGGACGCGGGCCCGGTGGCGTTGCCCCAGAACCCGGCAGCGACGCCACGGCCGCGGTTCGGCCCTTCGAGCGGCGTGTTCCAGTGGTCGGTCGCTTTCGCTGCCTCGAGGGTCGTGATGAAGTCCATATTCGCGGTCGCGACGCCATTGACGCGGCGGGTGCCGTTCACGGCGGCGTTGCGCAGGCGGAACTCGATCGGGTCCAGGTCGAGGGTCTCGCAGAATTCGTCGATCATCTGCTCGACCGCGTAGGCGCCGGAGGGAGCGCCGGGTGCGCGGTAGGAGAGCGTCTTCGGCTTGTTCACGACGACGTCGATGCCCTCGACGCGCGCGTTCGGGATGTCGTACGGCGCGTACATGCAGTTCGCCGCACCAGCCACCGGTGAGCCCGGGATCGCGCCGGCTTCGAAGATGAGCCTGGCGTCGGCGGCGGTGATCTTGCCTTCGTTCGTTACGCCCATTTTCAGGTGTACATAGGCTGGCGAGGCCGGGCCCATGGAGTCGAAGACGTCGGTGCGGTTGATCGTCAGCTTCACCGGCTTGCCGCACTTCTGCGAAAGGCCCGCGGCGATCAGCTCGATGCCCACCTGGAGCTTCGCGCCGAATCCGCCGCCGATTTCGCTGGGGATGACCTTCACCTGCCCGGCCGGCAGCTTGAGCATGGTCGCGAGGCCATCGCGGATGCCGAACGGCCCCTGGGTGGTCGTCCAGACCGTCAGCTGGTGGTCCGCCGACCAGTAGGCGGTCGAGCTCTGCGGTTCGATGTAGCCCTGGTGCGCGGCCGTCGTATGGTAGTCGCGTTCGAGGATGATGTCGGCCAATTCGAAGCCGTTGGCGATGTCGCCGATCTCCATCGTGAAGGTGGTCGCGACGTTCGAGTGCGATGCCTCTTCGTCGGCGGCGCGAAGGCCACCGCCGCGGAACGTGGAGCCGACATTCGTGCGCAATTCGTCGATGACGATGGGCGAACCGGGCTTCATCGCCTCGATGGCGTCGAGAATCGGCGGGAGCACTTCGTATTTAACGTCGATGAGCTTGAGCGCCTCTTCGGCGATGTAGCCGTTGACCGCGGCGACGGCGGCTACCGGGTGGCCGCGATACCACGCCTTTTCGCGCGCAATGATGTTCCGGCTGAGCAGGCCAAGGTTCACGAGGGCGCCTTCGGTCTGCTCGCGAAGGATCGCGGACGCCTCGGGCAGGTCGGCGGCGGTGAGGACGGCGACAACGCCCGGGAGCGCCTCGGCCCTGCTCGTGTCGATCGAGACGATGCGCGCGTGGGCGTGGGGAGAACGCAGCAGCTTCGCGGTCACATGGCCGGGGACATCGATATCGTTGGCGTAGCGCGCTCGGCCAGTCACCTTGTCGACGCCATCGTGGCGGACGGGGCGGGTGCCAATCACCTTATAGGGGGTTTGTTCGGTCGCGGTCATAGAGAGTCGCCTCGTGGATTCAGAATGGGGAGCAGTGCCGCCATTCTAGGCGCTGGCGGATGCGAACGCACTGGCCCCCGCATGAAGAGTAGATGAGCACCGGCACGCACGGCCCGAACACAGCGACCCCCACTCAGATCCCGGGGTGGAGTGCTTCGCCAGGCTCGACGACAGCGGCTCGACGTTCGGCCGGACTGGTGGCGGTGCTCAGGCCCGCATCGATGCGGAGCTGGAGGCGGGCAGTCGCGAGGGCACGTCGCTGATTCCGATCCAGGGAGGCTTCATCCATGCCGGCAATCATACCGCCGGGGGCGGCGAACTCGTGACGATGCACGCATAGCGCTCTCACCTCGGTACGAACGGGAGGAGCGCGACACATGCATAGGTCGCGCTCCTCCCGTGACTAAAGTTAAAACGGAATGA
>JBBSKE010000076.1:0-11454 GCA_038256595.1 Tepidiformales bacterium
ACGCTGTTCGGCGGCGGCTCGCTCCTCGGTTTCGCGGCGCCCCTGCTCTTCGCGCTCGCGCTGCTCGGCGGCGGCTCGCTCCTCGGTTTCGCGGCGCTCCTGCTCTTCACGGTCACGTTGCTCGGCGGCGGCTCGCTCTTCTGCTTCGCGGCGCTCCTGCTCTTCGCGGTCACGTTGCTCGGCGGCGGCTCGCTCCTCGGTTTCGCGGAGTTCCTGCTCTTCGCGCTCACGCTGCTCGGCCGCGGCTCGCTCCTCGGTTTCGCGGCGCTCCTGCTCTTCGCGCTCGAGGGCTGCAGTTTCCACTTCGTCGGGCGCGGGAGCTTCGGCAGTGCCAGGTGTGGCATCGAAGAGTGCCACCGGGGCGTCGATGCGCTCGTCCGTGATGCTCGTCAGGCCCTCGTCGGCGACCGCTTCGTCCGTTGTGATTGCGAGGTCGGCGTCGAGTTTCGCGTCCTGGAGGTCGGCGGCCGGGGCGCTCGCGCCAGGCTGTGGTTCGAAATCCGCTTCCTCCTGAATGTCAGCCGAGGAGGCGAGACCCCCCTCCGGGCTCGCCTCCTCGACGTCTGGCGGCGCTACGACCGTACTGCCGGCGGCGGGCGCATCGAAATCGTCTTCGAGGAAGTCGTCGTGACGACGCAGCTTTTCGAGCGCGCATTTGACCACGTACTTGATGCCGAACCCGGCAGCGGCGAGGAGCAGGATGCGGAGGGCGACTGGGCCAGCCCCGCCCTGTTTCTGCTTCTTCGCCTTCTTCCGTTTCCGGCTCAAGATTCACGTTCCTGGCGCTCAAGCAGCTCGTCGGTGATTGCGAGCAGACCGTTGTATGCGTAGACCAAATAGTCTCGCGGGTGCATATCGACCTTCTTTTTGACCTCGCTGCGCGCGGTCACCGGGTCCCACGAGCCGCTCAGCTCGATCGACTCGTGGTCGACGCCGAATTCTAGCTCGTAAAGCTCGCCGTCTTCGCAGACGACGATGCAGCCAACGTCCGGGTTGCCGGCGAGGCCCGGGTCGCACTCGATCGCGGTCGTGAAGAGCGAATTGGGGAATGGCGGGAAGGGATCGAGTTCAGCGGCGGCTTCGACGAGGAGCGCCTTCAGCTGCATCGCGGCGCGTTCAAGGGCCATGTCGGCCTGGGCTTTTCGGAGGAGCGGCTGAGAAGGCATTACGCGAACCAGTATATACACTTTCGCAGTTGTTGAAAGGAGGAAGGGATGATGACTGAGGTTGGAGTGCTGAATAGAGGACGAGACAGAAGCGCGACCGTCAGGGAGTGCGTGCCAGCGTGATGAAGCGCTCAGTTCGGCTGCTGCCGCTGAATCCTCGCCTGGCCGCGTGCCACCAAGGCGACTTTGTGCCACTCTCCCGGGTCCGGAGTGTCGCCAACCGCGGGGTCAGGGCTCCCGGAGTCGATTGGCACGCCCTCCTTAGCAGTCGCGCTTCTTCTGGTAGTCGCCAGTTTGCGAGCTGGGCAGGGTGACGAAACAGATGCGCGACCGTCAGGGAGTGCGTGCCAGCGTGACTAAGCAACCAGACCGACCGCAGGCATCGATCGCCGCGTGGCCGCGTGCCAAGAAAGCGACTCTGTGGCACGCTCCCGAGCCGGAGTGTCGCCAACCGCGGGGTCAGGGCTCCCGGAGTCGATCGGCACGCACTCCTTAACAGTCGCGCTTCTGTTGGTGTGCTGCGAATCGTGACGGAGGTAGAGCGTTCGTTATGGGATTTGGAGATGCTGGTCGAAGCGCAGCCGCTAAGAGGTCTTCTGGCAAGGATTTTCGCCGCCGGTGCGCCAGCGGCCACCCCAGGCGTCGATCGCGGCGATGATGCCATCGAGTTCGCGGCCTTTTTCGCTCAGCGAGTATTCGACCCGCACTGGCACTTCGGGGTAAACGGTGCGGACGACGACGGCTTCGGCTTCGAGTTCGCGCAGCCGTTCCGAGAGCAGCCGGTCCGAGAGGCTCGGGATGCCGGCGAGGATGTCACTGAAGCGCATCGGCCCGTTGAGGAGCACGCGGATGATCGCGCCTGACCAGCGCCGGCCGATAAGTTCGACAGAATGCTGGAACAGGGGGCAGTAGGCCCACGCCAGGTCCGGTGCTTCGCTTGCGACACTCATACGTCCATGCTAGCAGGATCGGGGCACCCTTGGAAGCAAGCTACTCACTTTCCGTTGGTTTGCTTATGTATGGTATGCCTGTCGCGAAAGTGGTGTCGCATGAACGAACGATGGCCCTCTCGAACGAGAGGGCCATCGCAGGGTGTTGTTTCGGCAGGTGCGGTTTAGTCGAAGGTGAGCACGGTGCGGGCGACTTCGCCGGCCTTCATCGCGCGGAACGCCTCGTTGACGTCCTCCAGCTTGCCAACCTTCGTGATCATGTCGTCGAGGTTGAGCAGGCCGCGCTTGTAGAAGTCGATGTACTTCGGCATGTCGGTGCGGAAGTGGTTCGAGCCCATGTTCGAGCCCTGGATCTTCTTCTCGCCGAGGAAGGCGGAGCCGGAGAGCTCGATCTTCTGGCCGACCGGGATCATGCCGATGATGGTCGCGGTGCCGCCGGATTCGATCGCTTCGAAGCACTGCTCGGCGGCGCGCTTGCTGCCGATTGCCTCGAAGGCGTACTCGACGCCCCCGCCGGTCATGTCGCGGATGGCCTTGGCGGCGTCCCCGGTTGAGGCGTCGACGACGTGGGTGGCGCCGAGGTCGCGGGCGGTCTTGAGCTTCGCTTCGACCATATCGACGGCGATGATCATGCCCGCGCCGGCGAGTTTCGCGCCCTGGATGGCTGCGAGGCCAACGCCACCGCAGCCGAAGACGGCGACGGTCGCTCCCGGGGGCACCTTGGCGGTGTTGAGGACCGCGCCAACGCCGGTGGTCACGCCGCAGCCGATGAGGGCAGCCTGCTGGAAGGGCATATCGTCCTGGATTTTCACCAGTGCGTTTTCGTGGAGAAGCATCTGCTCGGCGTAGCTGGAGATGCCGAGGAACTTGTTCACCGGGTTGCCGTTCCAGGTGAAGTAGGGGGCATCGATGCCCGGCCGGCGGGCAGGCTTGTTGTTACAGAGGCTCATGCGCCCGCTGAGGCAGTACTTGCAGCTGCCACAGAACACCGAGAGGCAGGAGATCACGTGGTCGCCTACCTTGAAATCGGTGACCTGGTCGCCAACTGCTTCGACGATGCCGGCGGCTTCGTGGCCAAGGATGGCGGGCGGCGGGTACGGGTAGAGGCCATCGACGAAGTGCAGGTCGCTATGGCAAACGCCCGTGGCCATGGTTCGAACCAGGACTTCGCGGCTCTGGGGCTTGTCGATTTCGACCTGTTCGATCGTAAGCGGCTGGTTAGGGCCGTGGAACATGGCAGCTTTCATTTGGTTCGAATCTCCTTCAGGTTCGCCGCCCACGCGCCGTTGCATCGTGGCGCAGGGGTGCGGCGCGGATTCTACCCCATCTCACTGCGGGCTGCGTGAACCGCGCTTTAGCTCGTCGGCGGGCCGGAGAACTGCATGGTGTTCACGTACAGTTCGGCATCGAGCGTTCGGCCCTTACCTGTGCTGGCGTCGCTGGAACTGGTGTGTTCGAGCCGGAACAGGCCCATGCCGCCGAGCGAGATCTGGGCGAGGACCGTCTTCAGGTCCGGCGAGAGATATTCGATCGTGCCCGAGACCTCGTCGCCGGTGCCATTCCTGCCCTGCACGACGAACGAATCGAGATAGGCGAACCAGGGCGCACCATCAAGCTCGGACAGGGTGACCGAAAGGTTTGGAAACTCTATCTTTGTCGGCTCGATCGACCGGCCACCACCGTCGCCCTGGTCGAATTCGGCGAAGCCCTGCTTGATCGTGAACGAATCGATCTTCGAGACCCGGCTCGCGGGGAGGCTTCCGATGTTGAGCCGGAAGTTCGACGTCAGCCACTGCTTTTGCTTCTTCTCGATGGGCGGCTTCGCCTTGCCGGGCTTGAGGCTCGTCACCGAGGGCGTGATGACGATGTCCAGGTAGGCAGTCTCTTTCGACCCGCCGTCCAGGGTCGGGAAGGTGACCTCGGTGATGAGCGCGTCTTCGAATTCGATCATGTTCGTGGCAGTCAACGAGGAATCGAGGTTGTGGACCGCGCCGGACTTGAAGAGCGGCTTCCCGGAAAGCATCGCCGATATCCAGCTCCAGAGCGGCTCCCCCATCCCTGCGTGGGCGCGAAGGGTGATATTGCCGTACTTGGTTCGACCGGGCCGCTTCTTGCGAAGGCCGTCACCGCTATCGAACTCGATGACCTCAGCGTACGGGTAGCCGCCCGAGAGGGCCGGGACGATCCCGGCCGCAACCCCGTTGAGTTCGAGCAGAAATCGGCCGCCGGTGTAGGTGCGCTTTTCTTCGGCGGCCACAGTGGTGGGCCTGCCCGGGAGCGAAAGTGCGAGCGGCACTGCCGACGCCACAGCGGTTGCCATCCCGGCGGTCTTCAAGAATGTGCGACGATCACTGGCCATGTGCTGGCCTCCCCTGCGCAGAATTTGCCTCTACTGCGGGGAACTTTATCACCCATGTAAATGGGTAAGTGGCATTCGCCTCATGCGCGAGGTTCGATGACGAACTGGGTCTGTGTGACCTTTGCGATCATCTTGCCGGAAGCGTTGCGGAGGGTGGTCTCCCAGACGTGCGTTCGGCCACCGCGGTGCAGCGGAATCGCCTCGGCGGTGACCGTCGAACCTTCGACCCCGGGGCCGAAAAAGTTCGTCTTTGATTCGAGCGTGGTTGTTCCCTGGCCCTCGCGCAGGTTCTGGACCGTGCCGATCGCGCCGAGGGTGTCGGCGACCGCCATGACAGCGCCGCCATGCATGATTCCCGGCACGGTGCAGAGTTCGCGCCGTACCTCGATCTCGGCGACCACGCGTTCCGGCTCGACGATGATGAACTTGATGCCGAGCAGTCCGGGGAAGAATCCGCTCACGCGTTGCTGAGTTTGTTCGATGATGTCCATTTCGGTACCTCGGGGAGTGTGCTGAGATTTGAGTGCTGCGTGCTGAGTTGGTTGGCGGGAGCATAGCGGCCTTGCGGCGGGAAAACAGCTACTTGCGTGGTAATGGACGGCGCGCGGAGCCAGTCAGGTGCTTTGCGCGGGCTACACTGGACCAATGGTTCCAAACACCTAACGAATGTGCAGCAGGCGGCGATTTGTGGCGGGAGCTGGCGCGTGGAGTGTTGCGTTATTGGCCGGCTGCGTCGCGACCCGCGAGAACGCCGCTTCGACCCCGGAGCAGCAGGGTGCGCTGCCGACGCGGGCGCTCGCACCGGGCACGGCCAGCGATGGCCCGCTTCCCACCCTGCCGCCGCTGCCGACTGCCACAGCGTTGCCCGGGCCGACGCTCGCAGAGATGGTGGGCGGCATCCTCCTCCTCGGATTCCGCGGCACGACGCTGACCTCCGGCAACCCCATCGTCGCGGACATTCGCGACCGGCACCTCGGCGGGATCATCCTCTTTTCGTTCGATGTGGCCGCGAACAGCCCGGTTCGAAACATCCAATCGCCCGCGCAGGTGGCACAACTGACGGCGGACCTGCAATTGGCCGCCGGTGGCCGGAAGTTGCTGATCGCGACCGACCAGGAAGGTGGTCTCGTCGCCCGGCTTGGGCCGGACCACGGCTTCCCGGCGACGCCCTCGCACGCGGCTCTCGGCGCCATCGGTGATGCGAATCGCACGCGCACGGTCGCCGCCGGGATGGGCGCGACGCTCGCCGCAGCGGGCATCAACTGGGACCTCGCGCCGGTGTTCGATGTGAATGTGAACCTGGACAACCCGGTCATCGGAGGCATCGACCGCAGTTTCAGCGCCGACCCGGGCATGGTGAGTGCGCAAGCGTTGGCGTTTATAGACGGGTTGCATTCGGCCGGGATACTCACCTCGGCGAAGCACTTCCCCGGGCACGGGAGTTCGCTCGACGATTCGCACGCGGGCTTCGCCGATGTCACGAACACCTGGAGCGCCAGCGAACTGCGGCCCTACCAGGACCTCATCCCCACCGGCAAGGTCGATAGCGTGCTGGTCGCGCACGTGTTCAATGCGAATCTCGACACGGATTACCCGGCCTCGCTCTCGGCGAAGGTCATCGAAGGCATGCTGCGCGGGGATCTCGGCTACGAAGGTGTAGTCGTGAGCGATGACATGCAGATGGGCGCGATTACGCAGGAATACGGCTTCCGGGATGCGCTGCGGCTGGCCCTGCTGGCGGGGAACGACGTGCTCACGCTGGGCAACAACCTCATCGAGTTCCAGCCGGACCTCGGCGCGCTTGCCCACAGCACCGTGATGGACCTCGTGCGCGCCGGCGATGTCCCGGAATCGCGAATCCGGGAGGCCTACCTGCGAGTGGAGGCGCTGCGAGCGCGGGCAGGGTAGTGACGAGGACTGGGGACTGAGGGCCGAGTTCGGAGTGCTGAGAGCTGAGGGGCGAGCTCCGGTGGGCGCTGCTACCGCAAGCCGTTTCTACAGATATATAGCGACAGTCCATTCGCTAATCGAAGCGGGTGCGCTCCATGCTCGTGACGTGGCCGAGGAGCGGGAGGGTGGTCAGGGTGAGCACGAGGCCCATCGCGAGGCCGCCGAAGAGCGGTAGCGCGAAACTCGCGGGTGGCATCGCTGATCCGGAGCCGGCGCGGTCGATCGTGACAATCGCGAGGAAGACGGCGAGTCCGGCGCTGGCGAACGAGACCAACAGGAGCGGCAGGGTCGCCTCGGTGAGGACGGTTCGGCGCAGGGTGCCAATAGAGACGCCGGAGAGCCGCAGGAGCGCGAACGCCTGCCGCCGGGCGATGATGCTGCCCGCCACCGACAGCGCCACGGTTGCGCCCGAGACCGCGAACGAGGCGAAGATGCCCGCATAGACGAAGTTTCGCAATTCGAGGACGTCTGAGCCGGAGTCGGATTCGCGTTCGGCGTCGGTATAGGCCTCGTTGCCGGGAATGGCGCGGATGATGGCGGTTCTGATGCGCTCGCGTTCATCGACCGTGAGTGCGCCCTCCTTCGCCGGGAGGACAACGGTGGGCTCGGGGACGAACGCGTCGGCGTTCTTGATCGTGCCGGGCGGCAGGATGACCTGTGGGATGAAGCCGGAGCCGCTTGTTGGCGCGAAACTGCCCATGTCCGCGGGAAGGTTGATGGTCTCGGGTCTGGCGGGAGTGTCGCCGTAGGTTTCGGGTGTAAACGTCGCAGTACTGCCGGGCAGGAGTTCGCTGCCCACAAGAAGCGCCCCCGATGGTGAGCACTCCCCGCGGAGGGCATACAGCCGCATGATGAGCGCGCAGTCGCCCTCGACCACCTTGAGGTACTCCTCGGAGGGACCTCCCTGCGGACCAGTGAAGATGGCCATGTTGTCGATGTCGACCACGATGGCATCCGGACCGAGGTCGATATCCGGCGTGATGTCGCTGGTGTAGATGGTGAACACCTCTGGGCGGCCGCTGGTTCCGGGGTCGGGGCGCTCGACTTCACGCGAAGCCGCACCGGTGACCGAGAGGAACAACGTCCCTGCGAAAACCGCGAAAGTCACGCCGGAGACGGTCCGGAAAGTGGCGTGCGGTTCGGCGACGATCCGGCGCGCGGCGAGGAGTATAGGGCCGGAACCCGCGCGCGAGGCTATCTTGCGGGCGAGGAACTGGCCGAGCCAGGGACCGAGCAGTGCCAGGCCGAGCATGATGGCGCCGATGCCGCCAATGAGGGCGAGCATGTCCAGCCCGGTGCTCCCGGCCGTGCCGACGCCGTAGTAATAGAGGATGAATCCGCCGCCGAGCAGGGGCAGCGCGAAGGGCCGCACCACTTTCTTTGTGCTGCGGCGGCTCACGCCGAGGGGCGAAATTTCGACATCGCGCAGGCCGTAGAACGAAGCGGCGATGGCGATGACTGGCACGAGAATGAGCACGGCGAAGCTGAGCGTCCCGAGGGCAAAGTCGGCGGGGTAGAAGCGGTTTTCATCGAAGGTGAAGTTCGCAGCCGAGGGCCGAAGCGCGAAGAAGGCGACGAAGCCGACGATGACACCGGGGATGGCCGCGGCGAGGGATTCGACCGCGACCAGCCAGCGCACCTGTCGCGGGTCGGCGCCAGCGAGACGGAATGCGGCGAGCCGAGTGTCGCTGTTCTGGGCGTCGAGGCGGGCGGCGGCGGCGATGAACAACGCAACCGGGAGCATGAGCACAACGACGCCGATGATGAGCAGGATGCGCAGGAAGACGGTCAGGCCGGTCTCGGGGTTGCCACTGGGAATGGTCGCGAGCATGTTCCCCTGGCGCGGCATTTCGGCCGCAGCGACGCCGACGATGGCGACCAGTTCGTCGCTACTGGCGAGGCCGTCATTCGCGATGAGGCCGGCGGGGGCGCCGTCGTAGAAGCGTGGACCCAGCACCTCCGGATCGGTGGCGATGAGGTCGCGCAGGGCTGGCGAGATGATCGTTTGCCTCGGGGCGGGCACGCTGCGCAGGCCCGGCGGCACCGGTGCGTCATCGCTGAGTGGGGCGACGAGGACGCGCGTAATCTGAATATCGCGGTAGGGATCTTCGCCGCTGAGGACGTGCAGCTTCGCCTCCGAGGGGTGGACCTGGCCGCCGATGTTCATGTCGCGCCAGGTGATGCGGTCGCCGCGCTGGTCGAGCGCGCCGGAGGCGCTGGAGGCGAGCAGGAGCAGAAGCGTCGCGAGGGCCATGCCCACCGCGCGGATGAGCAGCGCAGTGAGCGCGCCTTTCTTCGGCCGAAGACCATACGAAGGGTTAGGCCGCTCATAATCGCAACCCACCGGCCGTCACGCGGCCGTCGCGCACGACCATCTCGCGGTCGGCGTAGGCGGCGACGCGGACGTCGTGGGTGACGAGGACCACGGTGACGCCTTGCTCGCGCGCGGCGCTCGTGAGCATCTCCATGACCGCCTCGCCGGCGAGGGAGTCGAGCGAGCCGGTCGGTTCGTCCGCGAAGATGACGCGCGGTTCGATAGCGAATGCGCGGGCGATGGCGACCCGCTGGGCTTCGCCGCCGGAGAGTTCGCCGGGCAGTTTGCGCGCTTTGCCATCGAGCCCGAGGAGGTTCATCCACTCGCGCGCGGCTTCGAGTGCCTGCTTTCGCCGGTCGCCGCGGAGGAGGAGAGGGAGGGCGACATTCTCTTCGGCCGGGAGGTCCGGGACGAGCTGGCCGTACTGGAAGACGAAGCCGAATTCGCGCAATCGCAGGCGGCTGCGCTCACGTTCGCTCATGGTGGCAAGGTCCTGCCCGGCGAACATGGCGCGGCCGGAATCGGGCTTGAGGATGCCGGCTATGCAGTGGAGGAGAGTTGACTTGCCGGAGCCGCTGGGACCCATGACGGCGACTACTTCGCCCGCGCCGATCTCTGCGCTGGCGCCGCGCAGGGCCTGGGTGGCGCCGAAGGTCTTCACGAGGCCGTCCGCGAGGAGGATCGGCATGGTGCTGGATCTCGGAGACTCGAGCGTCGCCGGGGTGAGGAGGGTGCTGGTCATGGTGTGGTCCTTTCGTTGCGAACCGGGCGTGCGACGCCGAAGCCGCCGAGGCCGGTCTCGACCTGCTGGGCGAGCTGTTCGATGCGGGCGGCGGTGAGGTCGAGCCAGCGCAGGTCGGCCTCGAGGTGGAAAAGGGCGAAGTCGGCGAGGAGCACCTCGGTGAGGCCGCCCTGGCGCCGCTGGGCGGTCAGTTCGCGCATCCGCTGGAGGTGCGAGGCGCGCTGGCGGTCCAACAGGAGCTGCACGGAGTAGCCCGCGAGGAGCGCGATCACGACCTTCGCGAAGAGGGCTGACTGGAGGGCGGGCGCGGCCGGCTCGGGGTTGTCGAGCCACTGCCGAATCTCGGTCTCGCCCTGGCCGGTGAGGGCGTAGCGTCGGCGCTCCGGCCCTTCGTCCTGTTCGACCGCGGCGACGGCGATGCTGCCATCGCGTTCGAGGCGATGGAGGGTGGAATAGACCTGCCCGGCCTTAATCGGGCGGCCGGGAGTCATCAGCCGGTCGTAGAGCTGTTTGAGGTCGTAGCCATGGAGGTCGGCGACGGTGAGGAGGCCGAGGAGGGCGAGGGGAACGTTCATGAGTCGATACTAGTCACTCAGTGACTAGTTGGTCAAGCGAACTCAAACGCGACGATTTTCCGCCGCGAATGATGAATCCAGGAGATGCAGAATGTTCACACGAATGATCGGTAGCAGACGTTGACAGCCTCTCGGGACCGGCGTAGCGTCATTCATGTCATGAATAGCTTGAATCGAGCCCACTCGGATTACGCGGCGCCAGCACCAACTGGCGCCGTTTGCGTTTTAGGGGCTCGATGCCAACCGCAGGAGGAAGCAACCGATGCAGTCCAGCCTCATTAACAAGCTCGAAAAGGCTCGCGCCTACGCCACCGAAAAGCACCGCATGGAGGTCCACGACCTCGCCATCACTTTCCATGGCGAGAACAGCGACCACGAGGTGAGCCTCGCCGGCGGCGCCTGGCGTTGCAACTGCGACTTTTTCGACGGCTGGCAGGTCTGCAGCCACACGATGGCGGTCGAAAAAGCGATGCTGGGCATGGTGCCGACGCAGCAGTTCCCGGCGCGCGCAACGGCATAGCGCCGGCCGAGCCTGGGCGCGGTGGGACGATCATGGCCGGCGCCCGCACCCGGCCGTTACCGCGTCTTGCACGAGGGGCGCTGAGAGTGGTGTGCTGACGAAGGATGTGCGCCGATTCGACCGGCGGCTCCCCGGAGTAGCGCATGCCAGCGAAGGTCCCGAAGCGCATCTCATGGGCGGTCGCGCTCATGGACGTTGGCCCGGCTGATCGCGTGCTGGAGGTTGGTTGCGGCCACGGGATCGCGGCGGCATTGATGTGCGAGCGGCTCGAAGGTGGCTCGCTCGTCGCGATCGACCGTTCGGCGAAGATGATCGCCGTGGCGCAGGCCCGGAACGCGAGATTCGTCGATGCCGGCACGCTTTCGCTCCAGGTGACCAGCCTGGAGGATGCCGATTTCGCTGATGCGAGCTTCGACAGAGTCTTCGCCATCAATGTGAACGCGTTCTGGCTCAACCCGGGGCCGGAACTGGCTGCAGCCCGCCGCGTGCTTGCTCCCGGGGGCTCGCTCTTCCTGTTCTACGAAGCGCCTGGCGCAGCCCGAGCGGCCGAAATCGCTGAGAAGCTCGCGACCGCGCTCCCTGCGCACGGGTTCGTCATCAGTGAAGGGCCGCAGGATCAGGCACTGGCGCCCGCCAATTGCGTGGCGGTCTCCGGCCACGCACCCGAGGCTGATGAAGCGCGACCGCCCAAGGGAGCGCGTCCCTGCGCCGAAAGGCACCCAAGGTCCACATCGCGCCGCCGGGGATGATGCAGCAGCCCGCGCCGAGGACGATGCGTGGATCTGGTGCGAGATTTCACAATTGATCGCAGTTCCAAGCAGGGACGCGCTCCCTACGGCGGTCGCGCTTCCTCGGCAGCTCTTGCGCCAGGAGTTGGC
>JBBSKE010000077.1:0-11363 GCA_038256595.1 Tepidiformales bacterium
CGCCACGCCGATATCGTTGCCAATCGCGACCACCGCGTCGCCGGGAGCGAACTTCGGGTCGGTCGATTCGCGCACCGTGCCCGCGAGATCGACGCCGATGGTCATCGGGAACTTCGAAACCACTCGCCCATTGGCCGAAGCCGCCAGCCCATCCTTGTAGTTCATGCTCGACCACTCGACCTGGATGGTGACCTCGCCCGCAGGCAGGTTCGACTCTTCGAGCGTCTCGATCCCGGCGGTGAAGGCGTCGGCGTTCTTGTTTACGACGAAAGCGCGATAGGACATGAGGCAGCTCCATGGGTTGGTGGGTCGCCCGTAACTGTGCCGCGTTCGCCAAATAAACGCCACTCTCGCCCAGCCCTGGCACGGTGTCCGGCGTCGACGACAACGCGTTACGAGGGCCGACTTCGCACCGAATGCCCGGGCGCAGCGGTCACAGGACTGCCAGAGTGCGCGCGAAGATTGGTCTGATTCGCGGCGGGTGCTATCATAGTTCGGCTGTCGCTGGGGACTCGTCTAATGGTAGGACAGCTGCCTCTGGAGCAGTATGTGGGGGTTCGACTCCTCCGTCCCCAGCCAACACCTCCTGCCGACCGCCGGTGATTGGCGTTCATTGATCCTATCGCTCGAGCGGGACGCAGCCATGAAACCACTCTGTTAGAGTGCGCATGCCATGACAAAGAAGTTCACCGACTACCATATCGTCATCGCACCCAACGGTGAGGGTTACTACGCCGACGTCCCGGCGCTCCCGAGCTGCTATGCGGTCGGCGACACCCCGGAAGAAGCCCTGGCAGAGCTTGAGGGCGTCTTCGGCATGGTGGTTGAAGAATTCGAGGAGCGAGGCGAGCCGTTGCCGCAAGACGTCACTGAGCTCGTGCCTGTTGCCAGCTAAGGCGTCCGATTTTCAACGCGCAGCACGCCGCCTCGGTTTCCTTCGCCTCCGCCAAACCGGCAGCCACGGACGATGGACGCATGAGGATGGCCGCGTAATCACGATCCCGATTCATCCCTCGAAAGACATTGGGGCCGGCCTCTACCACAACCTGCTAAAAGGACCTGGGCGTAAGCGAGACAGAGTTTCGCAACCTTTAGCCGGGCTCGACCCGGGGGAATGTTCCTCGCCACCTTCGAAGTTTCCGTTCGGTCCAATGCCTCGCCGCTCCAATGGCGGTCAACAACCCGCCGCTCAATCCGATTCACACAATCCGTAGCTCGATGGCACGCGCCAATAGCTCGCTGCGAATAGCGAGGCACTTGTGTCGCTGCTGTGGTCGCCCAATCTCCGTTTGGAGATGTAGCAGCATCGCGGAGGGGCAGGGGGCACCACGAGTTGGAACTGTGGTGGTGGGGGCGGTGCCGGTGCTAGCGGCGCTTCATTCGACGTGCCGGGCCCGGGCAGGGTGGCGCCGGGGGAGTCACTGGTAACTGCGGCACGTCCGGCGGTGGCGGCGGTGGCTACTTCGGCGGCGGCGGTGGTGGCGCGGGAGGCTACAGCGCGGCTGGCGGTGGCGGTTCCTCATTCTGCGGTGGCACGAACGTCACCGGCTGCACGAGACAACCCCGCGCCGGTTCCGAGACCACTTCCGGCAGCGGCGAAGGCGAGGCGAAGGTCCAGCTACGCACGTAAGCGAAATCTCCGTTGACGTCTTTGACCGATCCACCGGTGCCTCCTTCGTAAATTCGTGAACTAAGCAACGCACGTGATGGCGGCGGCAGACTCGAAGTTTGCGGCCGCCTCCATCAGGAGCCCTGCCGGGACAGGACGAGGCCGTCGTTCTACTTGAAGCTGCCGAGGCGGTCCTCTTCCATGAGGCCGGTCTTGTTGCCTTCCGGCCCACGATCACGCTCCCGCGGCGGAGCATTTCCTTCTCATAGCGACCTTCAATTTTCGCGATCTGCTTGTGCAATTTCGCTATCTGCTGCTTTATCCCGGGGGGCGGATTGTCGAGTTCCTGCATTTCCAGGAGCGTGTCTCTTGCGATCGCCATCCGCTGCAGCAACGCGTGCGCGTATTCCGGGTCGCCCTCCACGTCAACCTTCGAGAATAACTTCCGGCAGTCGTTGATCATCGAGATAAACCCGGAGTAGGTGCCATAGCCGGGAATCAGGCCGGCGACTGCTCCACTGGCCGCTGCGCCCATCGCCTTCACCAACGCCTGCCGCTTGTTTCCACCGGCCGAATGCTCCTGCAGATACGTCCCGACCCCGGTAGCTAACGCTCCGAACGCACCGACGACTGGCACCATCTGAACGAAGTTGCCAAACGCCGAAAAAACGTGCCCTACCTTCTGTTCCGCGACCGCAGCCCGCCCGAGCGTGCGGCCCTCTCGCCGATTGGTACCGGCTGCGGCGCTTATCGGAGCCTGCATCAAGGCTTCTATGGGCGTCAGACCCGGTTGGCCGATGGTGGCGTCCAGGGCCTTTGTGGCGCCGCCATGTGCAGCGCCGAGCGTTCCCCTGTCCGAGTAGCCTCCGCGAAAGTCTCCACGGTCAGGCTTGACGACCATGGACTTGGCGGCGCGCTTTCCAAAGCTTTTCGCGACAGCCGCGGGGGATCTGACCTCACCCAGGCCCCGCCCCTCGAGTGACTTCCCATAGCGATGTTTCTTAAGGTTCTTGGCCTCCCGGATGAGCCGTTCCTCCCGCCCGTGCTGTGCGCCGAGGAGCCCGCCGCCGTCCTGCCCGGCGATTGCTTCGTCCCCGAGAGCGCCCCCGTCGAAGGCGTCAACGGCGTCTTCGTCGACGATTTCCAGGTCGCCACCCTCGGGGTCTGCTTCCTCGGATTCGGCGCCCGCAGTCGGGTCTGTGAGGAAGAGGTCCGCGCTTTCAACCTTGCGCATGCCGGTCGGAAAATTCACCCAGTAGGCGGTGTCCCACGGGCTCACCATGCTCTGGAGGGTGCCCCTTGCGCCGGTGATATCGAAGACAGGTCGCCCCGTCGGCAGATCGAGGGGTATCTGCCGCTGCACCATCGGCGAATTCGGCGGCGGGCTGGCTTCGCGGCGGGTTAAAGGCGAGGAATCGGGCGCCGATCCTGTCCCGATCGGTGGCCCGGACTCCGTCGGCTTCGAGGCCTGCCATTCGCCTGCCGTTGCGGGGCGCGTCGCCGAAACGAGCTTCCCGGCAGCTCCATTCCCGGCCAGGCGCTGCAGATGGACAAGGCTGCCGGGCGTGAACCGCGGGCCGCCTCCCCGTTCGAATGGCACAGGCCGCGCTCCGGGCGCGGAGGAGTCCCGGCCAGCACGGTTTACGCGCTGCCTCGTTGCGGATTCTTCGCTGTGCGCCGGTGTGGGCGATGCGACTGCAGACTCCCGTTTCCAGGTAAAGATTGCGCGACTGGCTGAAAGCGAATGATACCGCACGTCGCATCGTTGTCGACCCTGCAAATGAACCACCGGGGCGAACAACCCGGGCCGTCTCTCGCCGTATACTCGCCAGATGCTTCACGTTGCCATCCTCGATGACTACCAGGACGTCGGCCGTCAGATGACTGACTGGTCGAACCTCGAATCGCGCGTCCAGGTCGATGCGTTCACCGGGCATATCGCCCACGAAGACGAACTCGTGACCGCCCTCGAGCAGTACGAAATCGTCGTCGCCATGCGCGAACGGACGCCCTTCCCGCGCACCACCCTCGAACGCCTGCCGAACCTCAAGCTGCTCATCACGACCGGCATGGGAAACGTCGCCATCGACACCATCGCCTGCCGCGACCTCGGCGTGACCCTTTGCGGCACCGGGGGCTCGCAAACTTCGACCGCAGAGCTGACCTGGGCGCTGATCCTCGCGGCAGCGCGAGGAATCGTGACCGAAGTGGGCAATGTCCGCTCCGGCGGCTGGATGACCACCATCGGCACCGACCTCGAGGGCCGCACCCTCGGTTTGCTCGGCCTCGGGCGGCTCGGCGGGCGGGTCGCGAAGATCGGACAGGCATTCGGCATGCGGACCATCGCCTGGAGCACGAACCTCACGGCCGAACGCTGCGCCGAACTCGGCGTCGAACTCGTCGAGCGCGACGAACTCTTCCGCCAGTCCGATTTCCTCTCCATCCACCTCGTGCTCTCTGAGCGGACACGCGGCCTCGTCTCCGAAGGCGATCTCGCGCTGATGAAGCCGACGGCGTGGCTCGTGAACACCAGCCGCGGGCCGATTTGCGACGAAGATGCGGTCGCGCGCGCCTGTCAGCAGGGGATTATCGGGGGCGCCGCCATCGACGCCTTCGGGATCGAACCGCTGCCGACCGGCCACCCGTTTCGCGAACTGCCGAATATTCTCCCGACGCCCCACATTGGTTACGTGACCGAGGACACCTACCGCCAGTGGTTCGACCAGATCGTCGAGAACATCGAGGCTTACCTCGGCGGCGAGCCGATTCGTGTCATCAAACCGCGCGTTTAGCTCAAAAAGTCCGGTCAGGCGTCGAGGGCGTCGATGACCTGCGCCTTCATCGCCACCATCTCCGGCTCCGTGACGGCGCTGGCGATGCGTGGCCGCTCGCGGGCGATGTCGATGCGCCGGGTGATGCGCCCCGGCCGTGGACTCATCACGTAGAGCGTGTCCGAGAGCACGAGCGCCTCGTCGACATCGTGCGTGACGAGCAGGACGGTCCGGCGGTCGGCCATCCAGACCGACTGGAGCCACTGCTGCATCTGGCGGCGAGTGATGGCGTCGAGCGCGCCGAACGGTTCGTCCAACAGCAGCACATCCGCCGGCTGGAGAAAGGTTCGCAGCAGGGCGAGGCGCTGCCGCATGCCGCCGCTGAGCTGCGAGGGCCACGAATCTTCGAAGCCGGCGAGCCCGAACGTTTCCAGCAGCGCCCGCGCCCTGACCTGGGCGGATTCTTTCGATTCGCCGGCGATTTCGGCCCCCAGGGTCGCGTTGCCGAGCGCCTTTCGCCAGGGCAGGAGCAGGTCCTTCTGCGGCATGAAGGCGGCGAGACCCGGCCGCGCGGCGGTGGATTCGCCGCCGATCGTGGTCTCGCCGGAGCCGGCCACAAGCAGCCCCGCGAGCATCCGCAGGATGGTGCTCTTGCCGCAGCCACTCGGCCCGACGATGCTCACGAACGCCCCGGCGGGCGCCGAAATGCTCACATCGTCGAGCACCTCCAGCGCCCCGAAGGCGTGCGAAACCCGCTCGACCGAGACCGCGCTGCCCTGTTCGCCGGTCATCGATTCGCACCGAAAATGGGCATGAGGGAGCGCTGAGCAGCCACTCCCTCGCACCTGAAGTTGGTATTCGCTGCCACTACTTTGGCAGGAATTCGTTCGTGTACGCCTTCGACACGTCGATCTTCTCCTCGACCACGTTCGATTCCAGGAGGAAGTCCTGGAAGCCGGTCCAGATCGCCTCGTCCTGCGTTCCCCACTTGCGGCCACTATCCACGTAGCGAGTCTTCAGGTATTCGGCGCTGGCTTTGAGCAGCGCCTCGTCCGATTCCGGCGCATTTTTGAGGATCGCATCGGCCGAGGCATCCGGGTCCTTCATCGCCTCTTCGTACCCCTTCGCAGTCGCTGCGAGGAACTTGCGAACCGTCTCCGGGTCATCCGCGATCATCTTCTCGCTCGTGATAAACACCGGCGTGTACCAGTCCGGGATGCAGTCCGTGTAGTCGATGAAGGGCAGCGTGTTGACCGCCTTCTTCTCGATCTCCTTGTAGCGAATACCATCCCAGGCATCGAAGATCCAGACGAAATCGTAGCGATTCTGCTCCATGCCGATGAGGTAGTCGGAATCGCCGACATCGACGAACTTGATGCTCTCCGGGTCGGCGCCGTCGCACTCCGCAAGGGCCTTGATCAGCGCCTCTTCGAGTGGCCCGCCGAAGCCGCCATAGGTCTTGCCGGCGAGGTCTTTCGGCGAGGTGATGTTGTCGCTCGAGAGCGAAACCAGGCTCGAGGTGTTGTGCTGGATAATCGCCGCGATCGAGACGATCGGGATGCCCTCGGTGCGGGCAGGCATGACGCTTTCCTGCACGGAGATGCCGAAATTGGCGGTCCCGGCCCCGACAACCTGGTTCACGCCAGCGCCGGAGCCGGGCTGCTGGATATCAACATCGAGGCCGGCCTCCCGGTAGTAGCCCTTCTCCTTCGCGAGGAAGACGCCCGCGTGGTTCGTGTTTGGCGTCCAGTCGAGCATCAGGGTGACCTTCGTGAGGTCGCCCCCATCGCCGCTGGAGTCGTCGTCGTCACCGCAGGCCGCCGCGATGAGCGCGAGGGGCACGAGCAGCAGCCCGGCCATCAATGTGAGCCGTTTCATTCTTTTTCCTCCTGGTTGTGGGCGAACATCCATGGCGTGGCGAGGCGCGCCAGGATCTGCACGATGGTGAAGAGTGCGATGCTCAGCAGGGCGACGAAAACGACCGCAACGAACACCCGGTCGACCCGCGATGTCGCCTGTGCTCGCGTGATGACGACGCCGAGGCCGGAACTCGCCGAGATCCACTCGCCCACGACCGCGCCGGTGATGGCGTAGGCCGCGGCGATCTTCAGCCCGGCGAAAAACGAGGGCAGCGCTGCCGGGATGCGCACCACGCGCAGGATCTGCAGCTTCGTGGCGCCCATCGAGCGCACGAGCGACACCATCTCGCGGTCGGCGCCGGTGGTGAGGCCATCGACGGTGCTGACGACGATGGGGAAGAAGCAGACCAGCGCGACGACGAGCACCTTCGGGGTCAGGCCGAAGCCAAACCAGATAATCAGCAGTGGCGCGAGCACGATCATCGGGATGGTCTGGGAGACCACGATGATCGGGAAGAACGCGCGCCGGATGATTGGCACCGAGGCGATCACGACCGCCAGGGTGACGCCGAGCGCGATGGCCGCCGCCAGCCCCACGACCGCTTCGGTGACCGTCGTGCGGATGTGGCCGAAGAGTGTGCCCCGAATCTCGAAGAACGCGTCCCAGATGCGGCTGGGAGCCGGAAGGACATAATGCGGCGTGTCGTTCAAGCGAACCCACGCTTCCCAGCCCCCAATCAGCGCCGCAAGCAGGAGCACCGCCGGCGCGTACTCGATGAGCGCGTGCCGGGCGCTTTCCAGCCTCGGATTCCTGCGCGAGACTGAATGGGACGGGCCTGGGAGCCGCCGGCTCGTGGCCATCGCGGCTACTCCCGGAACTTTCCGGTCAGGCTCGAAATGGTCGAGCCGGTGAGCGTGGGAGCAGTCTCGGAGACTTTGATCACGCTCACGAGACCATCGGCCCCGGCGATGATGCAAGCCTCGTGGACGCCGCGAATCACCGCCCAGACGCGGTCCGGCTCGCCTTCGAAGGTGGTCCCAAGGGCCCCGACTTCGAACTTGAGCCCGGAGTCCTGGACGACCTTAATTGCGGCTTCGATGTGCTTGTAGGGGTCCTCGGGGGTGCCCGCGGGACGTGGGAGACACTGGATTTCTGCGATCATGGCGTGGCCTGGAGCCCCATTGGGGCTCCGTTCCCTTTCCGCCATCCGGGCCGCCGAGGAACCTTATTGGCTTCCCGGGCCCATAAAAATGGAGCCGGCAAGCCGGACTCCACGCGCGTAAGCACCGTGTCCGACCGCTTTCCTTCGCACGCATTACCGTGATCAGGTTCAAGGGGACTCTCTCAGCCCGAAGGCACCCCCAGCGATCCCGAACAGCTTTACTGTTGTCATTAACAAGCCTACGCCGCCACCGGGGCACTTTCAAGCCGCCTCCGCTTAACTGAGTCGGCGCCAGCACGGCATCAGTGACGGTGAATTCGGCAGCGCATCACACGCAGCAATGCCCCCTGTCCTGGTTCGTGGACAGGGGGCATTGCGGAGTCAACTCGGGCTAGCCGTTCTGGCTAGTAAAAAACTGGCCTGGGGGTCGCCGTTCGCGTCGGCGTCGGGGGCACCGGCGTCGGAGTGACCGTCGCGGTCGGCGTCGGCGGGACTGGCGTGGCTGTTGCCGTGGGAGGCACGTGCGTCGCCGTCGGCGGGACCGCGGTCGGCGGGACGTCCGTCGGCGGGACCTCTGTCGGTTGCGGCTCGGGGTTCGTGCCGCCTCCACTCGCGGGAGGTGTCGCGGTGCGCGTCGGAGTGGCCGTCGCGGTCGCAGTCGCAGTCGTGCTCGGTGTCGCCGATGGCGTGCCGGTGACGGTGCCCGTTGGCGTCTCGGTTGCCTGGCCGGGAAGGGGCGTCGGTTCCGGGCGGGGGGCTCCAGCGGGGGCGGCGAAGTCGAGATACGGCTCCGGGTCGATCGGGATCCGACGCCAGCGAATCTCGAAGTGGAGCATGTCGGTCGCCGTGCCAACAACGGTCGTGCCCTGGAGAACATCCTGCCGCGTGTTCACGGTGACGCTCGCGAGGTTCGCATAGAGCGTCAGCCAGCCGTCGTTGCAATCGATGACCACGTAGTTCCCGTAGATCCTGTCGCTCGAAGCGCCATTCGAGAAGCCATCGCATGCGGAGATGACATCGACGGTCTTGCCGGGGAAGAGGAAATTGATGCCGCCAAGAATCCGGTTGTTCGAACGCGGCGCGCCGAAGCGTTCACCGATGCTCGTCCAGCTCTTGAGGGGAACGGCGAACCGCCGGCCGCCGTTTTTCACCAGTTCGAAGTCCTCCGGTGGGACCGGGGGCGTGGCGGGTGCAATCGCGCCCTGGTCGTCCGCCTGCTTCACTGCAGTCGTCGGCGGGACCGTTGATGTTCCCGGGAGAGGTGTGCTCGGCGGTCTTGGCGTATTAAGCGTGGGTGCGGATTGGCCATCAGTGGCCCGTGCCGCTTCGGGAACGGTTGACTTGCCTTCCCCGCCGGTGAACGCGAACACCGCCGCCGTAAACAAGACTGCGCCAACGGCGCCAACAACAAGGATTGTTCGAGTACCCATAGTATTCCTTACCATCGGCACAACGCTTCCTCCACCATAGGCCCACCAACGTAACAATTCACCATTCATTCTGCAGCCGTAGAAATTCGGTTAAAGGAACGTGGCGCCCCGGCCGAAAACCACCGTGAGCGGCGACCGCCGGAGGAGGGCACACATGACCTGGTTATTCCTGGTAATCGATGACAACGAGGTTGAACTGCGGGGCACGGCAGCGCAGGTGGCTCGCGTCTATCCCGGCGCATCAGTGCTCAGCGCAGCCAGCGGAGAAGCCGCACTCGCACTGCTTGAAGAGCGCCGAACCGTGCCCTCGCTGGTCCTCCTGGACTACGCCATGCCGGAGATGAGCGGGCTCGAATTCCTCGGGCTGATGCGGCAGCGCCGCTGGCTCGAACGCACCCCGGTCGTCTTCGTCAGCGAACCGATCGCCGACCGGCACATGGTCACCTGCTACCGGATGGGCGCGAGCGCGTTCCTGGCGAAGCCGGTCCACCAGTTCGACCTTCGCCAGGCGATTCGCGAATTTGCCCGGCCCGCACAGCAGATGGCCGCGGCATCGGTCGTCGCAATTTCGGGAGGCGTGCGCCGCACCAGCGCTGCCTGAACCCTGCCTAGGAAGCGGGGAACATTGCCCGCAGTTCGGCCTGCACCTCGGCGCCGCGCTCCACCACCTCGTCTGGCGAATGCTGGACGGGCATGAGGACGATGTGCTGGGCGCCGGCTTCGACGAACGGCGCGATGAACTCGGCCACCTCGCGCGCCGTGCCGTAGGGTGTGTACCGCTCGAACCGTTCGAACGGCAGCTGGTAGGTCGATTCCATTCCCCGCGCCACGAGTGCCCGTGCCTCAGCCCGGTCGTCCGCCACGCTGCACCAGAAGGCCATCCCGGGCTCCATCGGCGCCTCGCCACGCCCGGCCGCCTGCGCTGCCTCGGCGATGACCTCCTGCGCCTGTGTGAACCGCCCCGTCGACTGCCAGAGGCCCGTGTAGCCGTCTCCATAGCGCCCCGCACGGACGAGGGCAGCGTCGCTTCGCCCGCCAACGAAAATCGGCACCGGCCGCCACGGCTTCGGATACATGGTCACGTCGTCGAGCTGGAAATGCTTGCCCGCGAACGAGACGTGGTCCTCCCGCCAGACCTTCCGCAGCACCTGCAGGGCCTCGTTCGCGCGCGCGCCCCGGGTTCGAGGATCGACGCCGCAGCTCGTGAATTCGTGCGGGTCTTCGCCGCCAATGCCCACGCCAAGTTCGAAGCGGCCCATGCTCAGCTGGTCCAGCTGGGCCACCTGCAGCGCCACCGGCACGGGATGCCGCAGCGGCAGAAGGTAGACGTTCGTGCGCAGGGCGATGCGTTCGGTGACGGCGGCAATCGCGGTGAGCGTGATCAGCCCATCGTTCCCATAACCATAGAAGGTCACGTGGTCGCCCGCGACGATGCCCTCGATGCCCATCGCCTCCGCCCGGCGGGCAGCATCGAGGGTCATCGTCCCCGTCGTCCCGTTGCGGATGTCCCACGCTCGCATCATGACAAAGACTCGTGGCGCGCTCGGCATTGGCGGCTCCCGGTGCTGGATTTGCTCAGACTATAGCCGCCGGGCGGAGATCGAACCCGGCGAGCCGCATTTGAACCCGGCCCGCGGACGGCGGATGATGCGCGCATGCCTGTTATTGAAGCGCTCGACCACGTCGTCCTTGCCGTCCCCGACCTCGATGCTGCCGCCGAGCGCTTCCGGGCGCTTGGGCTCGTGCTCAGTCCCAGGGGTGGTCATCTTGGCCGCGGAACCGCCAACCACGCCATCTTCTTCCACGCCGCCGAGGGCGAGTTCTACGTCGAACTGCTCGGCGTCACCGATCGCGAGGCGGCCGCTGCGAATGGCGCTGCCAGCCTGATCGAGAAGGTTGATGCGGGTGGCGGCCTGCTGCGGCTCATGCTGCGAACCTCGGACATTGCTGCGGTGCGCGCGAACCTCGACGCCGCCGGGACCGCGCACACGACCGACATCGTCGAGCGCAACGACGGCAGTGTGATCTGCGAGGTCCTGCGGCCGGCCGGAGCCGACGGCGGCTGCGAAATCGCGATCGTCCAGTACCCGGAGAGCATCGAGGAGCGCACGGCTCGCCACCGCGAGCGCGGCCTTTTCGACCACACCCTCGCCCTCCAGCGGGCGGACCACGTGGCCATCCTCGTGAAGGACCTCGAGGCCACCTCGAAGTTTTGGAACGAAGTGCTCGGCATTGCGACCGTTGGCGAAATCCCGACGCCGGTGATGGTCATCCGCCAGATTCTCGCGGGCGATGTCATGGTCGAACTGCTCGCGGCTACAACGCCTGATAGCCCGATAGCGTCGCGCCCGGGCGGCCTGGCGAGCATGGTCGCCTTCGAAGTGCCGGATATCGACGCCGCGATTGGGGTGGTTCGCGAACGTGGCTTCACCGCGCCCGATAGCGAGGTTGGCGTCATTCCCGGGACGGTTCGCAGCAGCATCCCCGGCCCCGAAGTGGCGGGCCTCGGCGTGCAGCTCATCGCCTACGTC
>JBBSKE010000078.1:0-11188 GCA_038256595.1 Tepidiformales bacterium
AACTATCCCACGCCAGACGCGCCGTTACACTGGAGCGACCATCCGCCGAGGAGCAAACGCCGTGGATTTCGAACTCTCCGAAGAGAACCGTCTCATTAAGGAAACCGCACGCCGCATCGCCAAAGACGTGATTGCGCCGCGCGCGAAGGAACTCGACAAGACAGGCATCTACCCGGACGACTACTTCGAGGCATTCAAGCAGGCGGGCCTTCTCGGCATGGCCATCCCGGAATCGATGGGCGGCACGGGCAACGGCATCCTGCCAATCTGCCTGGCGATCGAAGAAGTGGCGAAATACGAGTGCGGCGCGGGCCTGATGCTCGTCCTCAGCGGCCTGCCGACGCGCCCGATTATGTTCGGCGGCACGCACGAGCAGCAGCAGCGCTTCCTCCCGCAACTCGCGAACGGCGACACCAAGGCCGCATTCTGCCTGACCGAACCCGACGCCGGCTCCGACGCTGCGAACCTCCAGACCCGCGCGGTCCGCGATGGCGACGACTACGTGCTCAACGGCAACAAGGTCTACATCTCCGGCGGCACGGTCGCAGACTATCTCACGGTCTTCGCGCGCACAGGCGGTCCGGGGGCGAAGGGCATCAGCGCCTTCGTCGTCGATGCGCATGCACCGGGCGTGAATATCGACCGCACGGACGAAAAGATGGGCGTTCGCTCGATCCCGACGGCGCACTTCAGCTTCTCCGATGTGCGCGTCCCGGCAGAGAACCTGCTCGGCGGGGTCGAAGGCGCTGGCTTCAACCACGCTATGCTCACCCTGAACTCGATGCGCCCCACCGTTGGCGCGCGCGGCTTCGGCCTCGCGGAGGGTGCCCTCGCTTATGCGCTCGAATGGGCCCGCGAGCGGAAGGCGTTTGGCAACGCCGTGATCGACTTCGAGGCCATCCAGTTCATGTTCGCGGACATGGCTATTCAGATCGAAGCGGCGCGCAACCTCGTGTACAAGGCGGCGTGGATGGTCGACCAGGGCAAATTCACGCGGGAATACGCGCATCATCTTTCGATCGCGAAGGCGTTCGCCACCGAAATGGCGAACAAGGTCGCGAGTGACGCGCTGCAGGTGCTGGGTGCGCAGGGGTATATGGAAGACCATCCGCTGGAGCGCCACTACCGTGACGCTCGCCAGCTGATGATTGTCGAGGGTACGAGCCAGGTGCAGCGAGTCGTCATCAGCCGCTCGATGATCGACCGCAACCTGGTCTACGGTTAGGCGATTGGCCTAGCTCCCGGTGCTGTAGTTCGCGAAATCGGGCGAGTGGCGGACGTTCCAGAGGGCGAGCGCGCCCGGGAGCCAGACTCCCGGCGGATTGGCGACGGCGGTGTTCGTGCGGCGTTTCTTCGACGAGTTCCGGTGCTTGCGAGCCATAGTTCCACTCCTCATTTCCTGGCCCAGATATTAGTCTGGGCTATACCGGAAGACAATAGGCATCGCGGCATTTCCATACCGTTTCGTACGAGCGCTCAACGTTACATCTGCATAACAGGCTTATTTCGGCGTGTAGGTGACGTTCACCTTCGCCAGGTTTTCCTGCAGATCCCTCGACTTCACTTCGCCGATTCGAATCCCGCGAACAACACCCTCGGCATCGATGAAGTAGGTCGTCGGGAGGCCCGTCGAGCGGTAGTGCTCGCCCACGTCGCCGTCCGAATCGAGCAGCGCCGGGTAGGTCGCGGCCAACTCGTCGAGGATGCCGACCGCCTTCTCGCGGCTCTCCTGGTAATCGACGCCAACGAAGGTGACGGTGTCAGCGAGGGCGACGCTCGCCGCCTGGAACTCGGGGATTTCGGACTTGCAGGGCCCACACCAGCTCGCATACCAGTTCAGGACGATCGCCTTGCCGCGATAGTCGGAGAGCTTGCGGACAGTGCCGTCGCGCGCATCGACGAGGGCGAAATCGGGCGCCACTTCGCCGACCTTCGGCCGCTGGGGCTCGAGCATGCCAAGGTCGCCGGGCTTTTTCGCGGGAGCGGTGGGGGCGTCATCGCCAGTCGAATCTGGCGCCTGGGGCGATTCCGGGGAGCCGCTCTTGCTGCAGCCCACGAGGAGCGCGGACGCAATCGTTATGGAAATGACCGCCCACCGGAAACGCATACCAACATCCGCGCGAGGCTTCGCGTTACCATGGTAGTAGGTGTGGCTGCGAACGTTCACAGCCCGTTAACCACACCTTTCCACCATGGGGATAGATGAAGCAAGTGACCGAGGCAGCCGCCCGCGTATTAATTGTCGAAGATGAAGACACCCTGCTCTTCACGCTCTCCCATAACCTCCGGCGCGAAGGCTACGACGTCATCACCGCGAACCGGGGGGATGACGGCCTCCGCCTCGCCCGCGAAAAGCACCCTGACCTCATCCTGCTGGACCTGATGCTCCCGGGCGTCGATGGCATGCAAATCTGCCGCCTCCTGCGCCGCGATTCGAAGGTTCCGATCCTCATGCTCACCGCCCTCGGGGGCGAACGAGACCGCGTGGCCGGGCTCGATACTGGCGCCGACGACTACATCACCAAGCCGTTCGGGATGAAAGAACTGATGGCGCGGATTCGTGCCCACCTCCGCCGCGCCTCGGCTGGCCGCGAAGAGCCCGTTCTGCAGCCGCCCATCACCAGTGGCGACCTGCGGATCGATGCCGAGCGCCGGGAAGTGCGGCGTGAGGGCGAAGTTGTCCGCGTAAAGCCGAAGGAATTCGACCTGCTAAGCTTCTTCGTCCAGAATCCGGGACGCGTGTTCACCCGCGAGCAGATCCTTGAAGATGTGTGGGGAAGTGATTTCGATGGCGGCGCTCGCACCGTGGACGTACATGTGCGCTGGCTCCGCCAGAAAATCGAGGCGGACCCGGCGAATCCCGAACGCATCCGCACCGTTCGCGGCAGCGGCTATCTCTTCGAGGGCTAACCCCGGCAGATCGCGGTCGTCATTATGATCACACGTCTCGCGCTCCAGGGTGCCGCGGTGGCAGCGTTGGCGGCCGCATGCGGGTTCGTCGCCGGCTTCCTGACGGACCGAATCAACCCGGGCACAGCGATCCTGGTGCTCGTGGTGGTTAGCGTTATCGCGGTCGGCGCAGGCCTGCTCGCGTTCAAAAACACCGGCGAGGCGATCGAAGAAGTCGAATCAGCGGCCGCCCGCCTGGCCGGGGGCGAACTGGGCACGCGAGTCATCGCGGACGGTGCGGCCGCGTCGGTCCTCACGCGCGCATTCAACACGATGGCCGGCCAGCTCCAGGCCGTCTTCGAAGAGCAAACTGCCGAGCACGCGCGGCTCGGAGCCGTCTTCGATGCGGTTGCCGACGCCATCATCGCGCTCGCGCCGGACACGTCGGTGCGATTCCTCAACCCGGCGGCCGAAGTGCAGCTCCAGGTAACCGCCAGGGAAGCGATCGGGCGGCCATTCATCCAATCCGTGCGCGACTTCGAACTCGATGGCCTGGCGCGCGAAACCATCGCCAGCGACCAGGTGCAGACGCGGCTCATCACCTTTGGCCAGCGGCGCACCCCGCTCCGAGCGTCAGTCGTGCCGATTCGCGGCGGCGGCGAGTGGGCCGTACTCGTCATGCTCACCGACCTCACCGAAGAGCGGCGTTTGGACACCATGCGCCGCGAATTCGTCGCGAACGTCTCGCACGAGTTGCGCACGCCGCTCGCCTCGATTCGCGCGCTCACAGAAAGCATCGAAAACGGCTACGTGGATGCGGAGGACCTGCCGGAGTTCACCGGGCGCATCCAGGCGCAGGTCACGCGCTTGACCTCGCTCGTGAACGAACTGCTGGACCTGTCGCGCATCGAATCCGGGGCGATCACCCTCGTTCCAGAGCGAATCGTGCTCGCCGATGCCGTGCGCGAGACCCTCGGCGTGCTCCAGCCGCGGATGGAGATGGCATGCGTCGCGAGCGACGTCTCCGGCGACAACAGCGTCGCGGTCGAGGCAGATCACGCCAGCCTCGTACGCGTGCTTTCCAACCTGCTCGACAACGCGATCAAGTTCAGCCCCAAGGGGAAGACCATCTGGGTCGAAATCCGGGGCGGCGAAGATAGCGGGGAAGTCTCGATTCGGAACGAGGGCCCCGGTATCTCCCAGGAAGAGCGAACCCGCGTGTTCGAACGGTTCTATACGGGCGATCGGTCGCGCGCGAGCACGGGCGTCGGCCTTGGGCTGGCAATCGTGAAGCACCTGGTCCGCGCCCACAACGGCAGCGTCGAGGTTGATAGCGAACAGGGGCGCGGAGCGACCTTCACGCTGCGAATGCCGCGCCGGTTCTCTGGTCATCGCCCCAGCGACCGGCTCCGATAGAGGTCAATGCGGCCAACGATGGGTACGTTGCCCGGCGGCAAGCGCCGGCAGAAGCTCCCCGGCCGGCTTCCGTTGCTAGGAAAGCAGGCCGGATTCGGCGTCGCTGCCGAGCATGGCCTCCCGCTCCTGCCCGCTGAGCCAGTCCGCCTTGCTGCCAGTCGGAGTACGTCTGACGTGGAGCACGTGGTCGAACGATTCGGCGACCGCGCGAAGGTGGCTAATAACGGCGACGAAGCGGCCCCCGCTCGCCTGCGTTTCCAGTGCGCGCAGGGCGTCCGGCAGGGTGTTGGCGTCGAGCGAACCGAAGCCCTCGTCCAGGAAGAGCGCGTCGAGTTTGCCGCCACTTCGGCCCGCGAGTTCGACGAGGCCCAGCGCGAGCGCGAGGCTGGCGAGGAACGTCTCCCCGCCAGAGAGCGTCATGACATCGCGCGGCTGGCCCGACCAGCTGTCGACGATCCGGAAATCTTCCGCGAAGCCATAGCGGCCGCTGGTCATGCTCGCGAGGACTTCCGACCCGACCGCGAGCAGGATTTTCTGGCGGTTCTTCATCACGAAGCCGATGAACTTGCTGTCGGAGAAGTGCGTGCGAATCGCCTCGAGTGATTCGCTCAGTTCGCGGGCGGCTTCGATGCGCTGGTCGAGCACCGCGACGATTGGCTGCTGGCGAACGGCCTCGGCGTGCAGATCTTCGGCATTGCGGAGGGTGGCCGCGGCGCCGATTCTTGCCTGGTCAAGTTCCGGCAGGGAGGCACACTTTGCCGCGGCGAGGGCGGCCGCCATCCGGCCCTCCGCACCCTGCGACTCCGCCTGGGCACGCAGCGATGCGCGCTCGGCGGCGGCCAGCATTTGCTCCGCATGCTGGTCGTTCGCGATTGCCTCGCCGGCGGCCGATTCGAGCACGAACTCGCCGCCCATGAGGGGCTGCTGGTACGGCTCTTCGAGCAGCGCCGCCGCGGTCACGAGCGATTGGACGAGGGTCGCCTGCTTCAGCCGTAGCTCCTGCACGGGCGCATCGACGGCGGCGGTGCGTTCGGCGCGCAGCTGGGCGGCCTCGCGATTCAGGGCGCGGGCCTCGGCATTTGCGGCATCGCGCTGCTCCTGAGCCTCGCGGGAGGTTGCCAGCAGCTCCGAGCAGGTCTGCGTGGCCATTTCGATGTCGGCGGCGACGACAGTGTTTGCAGGTCGAAGGGGTCCCGGCAGCGCGGTGAGCGTGTCCTCGTATTTCCGGCGGCGAATCTTGAGCCGCTGCTGGGCGGCATCGAGGCCGGCGCGGGCAGTCGCCAGCCGGTTCTCCTCGGAGAGCAGGGCGGTGGCAGCGACGGTCGCCTCATTTGCTCGGCTCGCGGCCTCACTCCGAAGCTCATCCACGCGCGCGGCCGCCAATTCTGCGCGGGCGGCCAGTGATTCGAGCAAGACCGTGTCCGGCAACGAGAAATCCGGCGCCGGGAGCACTGCCTCCAGGCGCGACATAGAACGCTCGAGGAGTTGGTCGCAGGCCGCGATGCGCGAGATGAGCCGTTGCCCTTCGTCGGCGGCAGCGATTCGCCTGGCGCGACCCTGCTCGGCGGTTGAGCGGGCTTGCCGTTCGGCGGTCGAGGCGGCGGCGTGTGCCGCCTGCGCAGTCGCCTCTTCGTGCGAATGGACTGGCGCGAACCCGGCCGGCAATTCGCGCGTGCAAACCGGGCAGGGGTCACCGGGGCCAACACCCTGGGACGCGGCCGCCGCGTGGTCCATGCGCCGTGCGGCATCGAGTGCGGTCTCAGCCGCCTTCAATGCGGCGTCAGCGGTCGCGAACGCATCCTCCGCGGCGAGGACTTCGGCTTCGAGCGTCGAGAGCCGGGCTGCGAACTGTTCGTGTTCGGTGGCCAGCGTGGCGCGGTCCTCGTGCTGGCGGCGGACGTCACGCAGGGCCGCCTGTCCTTCGCCGAGCAGCGCCGATTCGTCTCGGGCCAGCACTTCCGCAGCGGTCACCGCCGCAGCCGCCTGCTGGGCGGTCTCGGCCAGTCGCGCGGCCGCATTTCGCTGGGATTCGAGCACCGATTCGCCGGTTTCGAGCGAATCCGCCTCTGCTGTGAGCCGATCGCGTTCGTCGCGCAATTGCGGCAGTTCGCCTGCCGCCCATTCGAGCACGCCGGCCGCTCGCGACAGGCCGTCGGGCCCGAGCCCTTCGGCTTCTGCCTGCCGCATTCGGCCATCGAGCTGGTCGGCCAGTGCGTCGGCGGCCTGGAGACGGGTGCCCACGGCGGCCAGGGATGTATCAATCTCCGCAGCCCGTTTCGCCAGGGCGGCGAAGCTCTCGGCGTCGGCCGGGCGGCGGTTCGCGATAATCTGCGTCACCTGCGTGCGCAGAATTTCGACGCGCGCGAGCCCGGCAGTGCGCTCAGCGTCGGCCGCGCGATAGATCTCGGCCGCGGCACGATAGGATTCGACCTCGGCGCTCGCCGTAGCGATGGTCTCGGCGGTCTCGGCGGCAGTGAGCGTGGGATTGTCGAGCAGGCGGCCGCGATTCACGATCTGTTGGTTGAGCGCGCCCTCGAGCCGATTGCGCGCGTTCTCCGCATAGACGCGGACGGCCTCGAGTTCGTCCACGCGGAAGATGCCTTTGAGCACGCTGTTCCGCTCCGAAGGAGTCGCCTGGAGGAGTTGCTGAAAGCGGCCCTGCGGCAGCACGACGGTGCGGAGGAAGCCGTCGTAGTCGAGTCCGAGCAGCTGTTCTACGCGCGCGTTAACCGCGGAGGCGCTGTCATACCGCTCGGCCGTGTTCTCTTCGCACGTCAGAAGGTGCTGCCCGGGCCCGGAACCGCGGCGGGCTGTGCGAGTCGCGGTCCACGTTGCTCCTTCGGCGGTGAACGTGAATACGACCGACAGGCTCTGCTCCGAGGCAGAAATCAGGTCCTTCACCACGCGGCCGGACCAGGTCGATGAGCCGTAGAGGGCGAGGCAGATCGCTTCGAGGATCGACGATTTGCCGGCGCCGGTGTCGCCGATGATAGCCGCCAGGTTCTTCTCGCGGAAGTCGATTTCGACCTCCTCGCGGTAGCTGCGGAGACCCCGAATCTTGAGGACGAGCGGTCGCATCGGCTAGGCCCCCTGCCCGGGAATCGGCGCGGCGAGCGCGGTTTCAGCCTCGAAGGTTGGCTGTTCCATGCCGCCGACGGCCTCGAGCAGGGTCTCGAAGACGCTGAGTGTGTGCTTGCTCCCCGGCGGGCTCAGCGTGGCGAGGTATTCGGCGAACAGCTCTGAGTTCGAGGGTTCGCGCTGTGCCTCCGCCGCGCTTCGGGTGACGACCGTGACGGCCGGCCGGTCGGACTGTTCGTAGACTTCGAGAATGGTCGCCTCAGGCAGGATTTCGGCGACCCGGCGCGAGAGGTCCATCGTGGTGGTTTCGGTTCGCACTGTGACGAGGCAGAGGGCGTTGCCGATGTTGCCTGCGCGTGCGGCCAGCTCTTCGAGCGTGCCGGAGACGCGCCTCAGCGGACGGCCAGCGCGCAACGGAACGTCGGTTATGTCTGGCGGGCGGCCCGGTTTCGCCTCGACCATCACCACCTGCTTCTGCTCGCCTTCCTCGCCGAAATCCAGCTGCAGGGGCGAGCCGGCGTAGCGGCCGGGCACGATGCCGGGCAGCCGCTGCGGCTTGTGGATGTGCCCGAAGGCGGCATAACTGACCGTGGGCAGGTTCTCGGCACGCGTGGCATAAGCGTCGCCGATGTGGATCGGCTTCTCCGAGCCCGAGTAGCTAGCGCCGCCGACGTGGAGGTGGGCCGCGAAAACGAGGATGTCGCTGGCGTAGTCGGCGCCCTGCGCGAGCCCGTCCGCCAGGATCGACTCGTACTGCTGAACCTGGTCCGCGTACTGGCCGCTCCAGGTCTCGGGCATGCTGAACCCTTCGATGAACCGGTTCTGGTGGATGAACGGCAAGGGCGCGACGCGGATTCGCTCGCCGTTTGCGAGCGGATAGTCGAGGATGCCGCCGTCTTCCGGGACGCGCGGCTTGTCGATAAAGCGAATCCGCGAGGCCGGCCCGAGCAGCTTCTGGAAGATTCGAAACAGCGCCGGCGAATCGTGGTTGCCGGCGACGACAACGACCGGTGCGATGCCGGCCAGTTCCTGCAGGGCGACAAGGCCGCGCTCGATATCCTGGTACGCCGGGCGAGGCACGTCGAACAGGTCGCCCGAATGGACCACCAGATCGGGCCGCTGCTCGCGGGCGAGTTCGATGATCTCGGCGAGGACCGCGTCGTGGTCGGGTGCGCGCGACTGGTTGTAGGTCACGCGGCCGAGGTGCCAGTCGCTCGTGTGCAGCAGCTTCATTACAGCTTCTCGAAGAGGTCGCGCGCCGCCTGCCCGGTAATACGCGGGCGGATGGATTCGGCGACGCAGGTGGCGAAGGCGGGGAAGGGAAAGCGAATCGGCAGCGGCGCCGGGATGAGCGGCTGGTCGATCACCATCGTGCCCGGGAGGAAGCGGGAGGCTCGCTCGCGAATCTCGGGCGAAAGGAAGCGGTATTCCGCCGCCTCGCCGGCATCGAGACGGCCGACCACCTTGATGGCGGCGTTGCGAATGACGTTGCCATCGACCTCGGCGGCCGATTGCTGCGCGCCGATCAGGATAACGCCGAGGCTCCGCCCGCGGGCCGCGATATCGACCAGCACTTCCTTAATTGGACTCGTTCCCTGGCGCGGCGCGTACTTGTTGAGCTCGTCGAGGACGATGAAGCGCAGCGGTTCGCGGCCAGTCCCCTGCTTCTCTTCGAAGATGCGGCTGAGAATGGCGCCAACGACGAATCGCTGGGCCGATTCGTGCAGCGAGTGGATATCGACCACGGTGACTGAGCGCTCCATGTGGACGGGCGAGACGCCGGTCGAGATGAGGTGCCCGAGGCGCGGGGTCTGCGCGTAGAGGCGGCGAAGGAAGGCGCCGCGCGTGCCCGCGACCGTCCCGGCGGTCCAATCGGGGTTGTAGCCGGCCTGGTTGTCGTCCGGATTGACGACGGTCGAGAGAAACTCGACGAGGTCGCCGAAATCGCGGATGACGTCGCCGTCGCCCGCTCGCCGGGGTGCGCGCTTCTGTTCGAGAACGCGTTCGAAGACGTTCGGGGTGCCCGCCGGCGGCTCGCAGAGGACGACTGCGCCTGGTTCGTTCTCGAGCGGGTAGGCCCAGCGCGCAAGCTGCAGGCGCACGCGCTGCTCGATGAACTGCACCTGCGTCGAACCGCGCTGATCCTCGTCTTCGGCGAAACAGAAGCGGAGGAGCCCCTCGCGGATGAAATCGGCCGGGGGCCAGCCGTAGAGCGTGACCTGGTCGTTCGGGCGCGAGGTGACGCTGCTGACGAGCGAGTCGCTGCGGCCGGGCATGCGTGGTGCGTAGACGCGTACGTCGCGGAACGGCCCCGGCTCGTCGACTCCGAGACTCGCCCACTGGCGCGCGGCATCGGAATTGGACTCGAATTTCACGTTCGGGCGGTCGAGGTGGAGCAGATCCTCGCCCTTCACATTAAAGATGATGGCGCGGGTGTTTGGCGCGTGCGCCCCGAGCATGCGGCGGCCAGCAGGCGTCTCGAACAGCGTGTAGAGCAGGAAGAGCGCGTACGAGGTCTTCGTGGCGACGCCGGAGACGCCCGAAATCGAGACGTGGCCGCCCTTCTCGCCATTGAAGAAGGTGAAATCGACGTAGACCGGCTGGCCGGATTGGTCGAGGCCCGCGGGGAGCTGCTTGCCTTCTTCCATCTGGTCGAGGAAGAGCGCGTTGCTGCGGTGGTTGATTTTCCCGCCGTCGGCTGCTCGCTCGACGCTGGCGCCGGGTTCGGGCGGGAGCCACAGTTCCGGGACCGTACGCAGCACCTGCACCTCGACCGAGCGGCTGGTCACGCCGGGCAGGGTCGCGGCCTTGATGCGCTGCGTATCAGAGGACATTTCGGCGCCTTCGAACGAACCGCTGCCTTCGACTACGATGCCGTAATGCCAGACGTCGGCGCCGTTGCGCAGCACCTGGTACGAGGCCACGAGGTCATCGAGCTGGACCACGGCGTCGTCGTCCAGGACCACCTGGAAGCGGCGCGTGGTGGAGGGCACGGAGCCATCGACGAGGCCGAGCGGGATTGGCTTTGGTTCCTCGTCAGCGGGGGAATTCGTTGTCATGGCGCTCCTCTATTGTGGGCGAAGGTAGTCATTCGGGCTCGCTCGCGAGGGTGGCGACGGCGGCGCGAACCGCCCGGGTGGCGAGGCCAGGATGCCCCATCAGGTGCCGCAGATGCGTTTCGAGCGCGCCAATCGGCTGCAGATTCTGGGGTGCGCGCGGGTCACGGTGGGCCACGCCGGCAAAGCGCGGGAGGTCGCCAGCGAGCCAGGTCGCCGTGTCGGCACATTCGCGCAGGCCGGCAGATTGCGGCAGTTCGAGGCGCACAATCCCGGACCACGGGTTGCCATCCGGCCCGGTGTTCGCGAGTCGCAGGTAGCAGGAGAAGCGGTCTTCGCCGAGGCGGAAGAGCGACGTCCGGAAGCCCGGTTCGAGGTGGGGGACGCGCTTGTGGAACTCGGGCGGCAGCAGCGCGCGGTAGTGCGTCTTCACGTAGCCGGCGACCGGGAGATCGCGCGAGCGGATGTAGTTCAGCGGACCATCGACCACGACGACGTGGCCTTCGGAGGCGAGCCGCTCGGCGAAGATGCCCTCTGCCTGGCGCATGCGATTCTGCAACTCGGCGAGCGGCGCATCGGGCGATGGATCGGCGATCGAGTGCGCGGTCCAGGACCACTGGCCGTGCTGTAGAGGGACCGAATCGTGGCCGCTGCCCCTGATGACGACCCGCTGCACAATCATCTCGCCGAATTCGGCCCTGCCGTCGCCACCGATGATGACCGAGCCGCAGGCATGGGTGCCGGCCACG
>JBBSKE010000079.1:0-11178 GCA_038256595.1 Tepidiformales bacterium
AAAAACGCCGTACCGGAGCCGGTACGGCGTTAGCCGTGTGAGCTCAGGGGGAGTACTACTGGTGAACTGCCTCAAGGCGGAAGGACATGGTGTTCGACATCGGTGTGGCTTCCCCTTTCATGTGTTACGTCGTTTCAAACGAACTGTACTTCCAGAAGGTTAACAAGATTCCTGAAGGAATCAAGTGTTTTCGCAGCAAATCCCCCGAAAGGGTGAGACGGGGACTGTTCGAACACATACTCGCGACACCCTGGCCAGCGGCTGAAAGCGATGCCCCGCGGACGATGAGGGCCGGCGACGAGGTGTCCTGCGGACGGTGTGGGACACCTCGCTGGCGGCTGGATAGCCTACGGGCGCACGCCGACCAGCTTGGCGAGCTTCACGCTGTTGAACAGCGCCAGGCTCGCGTACCACTTCACACGCACGCGGGTCGCATCCTTCGTTTCGAGGCTGCCGACGCGTTCGACATCGAGTCCGCCGGCCGAAGTCAGCCCCGAGAGCCCGCCCTCGCCGAACTGCACCGCGTAGACCGTGCTGCAGTCTGTGCTCGATCCGACCTCCTTGTCATCGTCGATGTGGTCGTTGATGCCGATGGCGATGCCGTCGTAGAACTGGAGCATGTTGCCGAATTCGTCGCGGTCGGCTTCGAGGAACGAGCCGGAAGCGCGCGCTAGGACGTTGAGCGAGCGCCGCGTCCGGCGGCTCATGAGGAGCAGGTCCGGCTTGCCGCCGCGCACGGTATCGATGAGCTCGTCGAGCTTCGCCAGGGTGAGGGTGGCGCCGTTCGTGCCCATCGTGAGCGCCTGGCCTCCGCTCGCCAGCCGGTCGATGCCGTCGAAAGCGAGCGCGTTGTCGGTGATGTCGCCGTTGATGAAGGTGTCCTCGAAGAGGTTGCGCACGGCCGTCGCCTTGAGCTGCACGACGGCCGCTTCGAGGTCCTGGAGGTCGGAGCGAGTGGCCTTGAGGAAGTTATCGACATCGGCGTCGCCGCCCATGATCTTGAGGGTGGCAGTAGCCTGGGTGAAGGTCGGAGTGCTCTCCGCCCAGGTCGAATCGACGTCGTAGAAGGCGGCCGTGGGGGCGGCGTTCTCGCGGTTGTAGGTGAGGCCGTTGCCGGCGATTTCGATGAATGGCAGGCGCTGGAGGATGGGGCTCTCGGAGACGATGGTCTCGATGATGCCGGTCTTGAGCATGTCGTTGCTGAGCTTGGACGCCTCGGCGAGGGTCAGGGCCATGTGGGCAAACCTCCTGGGATTTGTCCCAGTGTTGCCACCGCATCAAGCGAGTCCGCACGGGCACTTGGCACGCGCGCGCGAATCTTGACGGAGGTTCAGGGGGCTACGGATTGTCTGGTTCGATTAGCAGGTTGTCGTGTGAGGCAGCACGGGCCATCGCCTTCTTCATGCTGTACGTGTAGTCTTGGCCGCCGTCCTCGGTCGGATATCGCAGCTCGACGTGAGCCATCCGCAGGGCGAGATTTGCCTGCTCGAGGCCGTGCGTCGCGACCACAGAAATGCCGGGCGGCAGATCGCCAACTCGTATGATCCGCTTGCGCTCGGCGCCGTCACCATCCCCTACTGGAAGAGCGCCCCCACCGAGTGGCCCGAGTGGATTCGCCCGATGGCGTCGCCCATGAGCGGGGCGATGTCGATCACCGTCAGGTTCGGGATGCGCTTGGCCGCCGGCACCGGCAGTGAGTCGGTCACCACGATTTCGCGGCAGTTCGCCGCCGCCAGCCGCTCCATGGCCGGGCCGCTGAGGACGCCGTGGTAGCCCGCGACGATCACTTCCGTCGCACCTGTCTTGCGCAGCAGATTCGCTGCCGAGGTGATGGTCCCGGCGGTATCGATTTCGTCATCGAGCAGGAGGCATCCCCGCCCCACGACATCGCCGATGACGTTCATCGCCTCGGTCTTGCCGGTGTTGCCGAGGCGCCGCTTTTCGATGATTGCGAGGGGCAGGTCGAGGCGCACCGCCATGTCGCGCGCCCGCTTCTCGTCGCCGACATCGGGCGCGACGAGCACGTAGTTTTCGAGCTTGAGCGACTTGAAGTGGTTGCTCATCGGATAGAGCGCGTTCAGTTCGTCAACCGGGATGTTGAAGAAGCCCTGGATCTGCCCGGCGTGCAGGTTCATGGTGAGCACGCGGTCGCAGCCGGCGGTTTCGAGCATGTTGGCGATGAGGCGCGCGGTAATCGGCACGCGCGGCTGGTCCTTCTTGTCGCTTCGGCCATAGGCGTAATACGGGATGACCGCGGTGATTCGCCCGGCAGAGGCGCGCTTCGCCGCATCCACCATGATCAGGAGTTCCATGATCGAGGTGTTCACCGGCGTGCAGAATGGCTGCACGAGGAAGACATCGCGCATCCGGATGTTCTCCTGGTACTGCACGAAGATGTTCTCGTTCGAGAATTCGAAAACGTCAACCTTGCCCAGCGTCCGGCCGAGCCGGGCGGCAATCGCGGCCGCGAGTTCTGGGTGGGCGCGGCCAGTAAATATGGCGAGGTCGCTGAACACTTGCACGAGCGCTCCAGGGGAGTGGGCTGCCAATGAAGATAGCAGGCTGGGAGTTACCGGGCAGCGAAAAGCAGGCAAATCCGGCGTTCGATTCCGGCATGACCGGGCGCTTGCGGCGGCCCTCGTTCACGATAAATGCACGATCCGGTGTACGCTGTACATCCTTTACGTTCCCCGACTCGTAGAACGGTGAAGGATTCCACCTGGAGCATCACCCCGCATGAAGCGCTTTTCCCGGCTCTCTTCCCTCGCCGCAGGCACCGTCCTCCTCTCCCTTCCAATCTTCTCCGCGTGTGGGGGCGATAGCGACAGCGACGCCGTGGATATCGACACCTGGACCACTGGCCTCTGCGATTCGGTCACGAGCTGGCTGGAAGATGTTGAGGCACTCAGCGATCTCGATATCTCCGACGATTCCACGTCCGAAGAGATTAAGGACATCATGGTCGAGTTCCTGACCGATGTGGACGCCCGGACGAAGGAGTTCCAGGAGGACGTCGATGCCCTCGGCAACCCCGACACCGATGACGGCCCGGAGATCCAGGCGGCCTTCTCCGCTGCCGCGGACGAAGTCGTAGCTATCTTCGGCAACGCCCTCGAAGACGCCAAAGCGCTCGATGCGAGCGACCCGGCCCAGCTCGCGGAGGAGCTCACGGCGCTCGGCGACGCCATCACCGAAGCTGGCAACGAAGTCGGCGACACGTTCGCCCAGATCGACACGGACTTCGATACGACCGAAATCTCCGCAGCTGGCGAAGACATCGCCGAGTGCGAAGGCATCTTCGCGGCTTAGCGGGGTCAGCGGCCTGCAGGGAATCCTGGCAGGCCGCAATTTCACCGGGCCAGCGAACACCGGCGTCTAACTCTGCAAGCCAGGGTCCGGGCGCCCGGCATTCATCACAACGACGAGCGGGCATGACCTGTGCGCTCCCCATGCCCGGGCAGGGTAGAAGCGTGAAGGATTTCACATTGAGCGCACCCGCATGACCCACCGCTCACGGCTCTCGCTTCTCGCTACAGGCGCCGTCCTGCTCGCTCTGCCGCTCGTCGCCGCCTGCAGCGAAGGCGACGGCGACGACCGCACAGCGAGCGATGCGACCCCGCGGCGCACCGAGACCTCGGAGCGAACGGCGACCATTGAGAGCACCGCCACCGTGGAGCGGACGGTGACCCGCACGAATACGGCGACCGCGGTTCCAGACGACTCCGTGGCCATCGATATCTGGACCGAAGGCCTCTGCATTTCGGTCACGAGCTGGCTGGAGGATGTCGAGGAACTCAGCGGCTTCGATATCCCCACCGGTTCCACGCCCGAGCAGATCAAGGAGATCATGGTCAGGTTCCTGACGGACGTGGACGTTCGCACGAAGGAGTTCCAGGACGACATCGATGCCCTCGGCGACCCCGAAACCGACGACGGACCAGAGATCCAGGCGGCCTTCTCCAGCGCAGCCGAAGAGGTCGTCACCATCTTCGGAGACGCCCTCGAAACGGCGAAGGCGCTCCAGACGAGCGACCGGGCCCGGCTCGCAGACGAACTCATCGCCCTCGGAGACGCCATCACGGAAGCCGGCGACGAAGTCGGTGAGACCTTCTCGCAAATCGACTGGGACTTCGACACGACCGCAATCTCCCGGGCAGGCAGAGATATCACCGAGTGCGGAACGATCTTCGACCCTTAGCGACTCCGGTCAGCGACCGGCGAACCGGCTCAGCGGTTAGCGGCCAGGCGGCCGCTCCGCAGTGCTCTTCAGTCGACAGCGACCGGCGAGTCTGGCTCGCCGACGGCCGTTGCGATGGCATCGTGCGGTGGCGTTGATTCGTCGCCGCCCTGCGACACGTTCTCGCCTTCGAACACAGCCGGCGCGGCATTCGTGTCCTCGGGCGCATCGGTGGTCTCGGAAGTTAGCGCCTCGCTTGCGGGTTCGGCGTCGGCCCCGGACTCTGCGGCAGCCGCTTCCTTCGCAAGCTCTTCGGGGTCCTTCCGCACCGGGCGGCGAATGGACCAGCGCCGGAACTTCTCTTCGATCGGCTTCTCGCCCTCTTTCGCGACCTGCTCTTCGCGCACCTTGAGGAAATCCTCGCGCGTGCGCCCGCCAACCTGGCTGGCATGGCAGAGAATCGCCTCGATTTTCGTCATCCAGTGGTCCGTAATGTCGACCGTGTAGTCTGGCTTCTCGGCGCCGGCGAGCAGGATCTCGTTGACCTGGTGCGAGGCCAGCCCATCCTCTTCGTCGCGCTGGTAGAAGAGCCGGTCGCGCACGAGCGGGTAGACCGCATCCGAGACGACCGTGCCGACGTTGCGGTGGTCGCGGTGGTTGAACCCCGTGCGCCAGGCGTCCCAGGTGATGACCACGTCCGGGCGGTGGATGCGCAGGAGCCGCACGATTTGGCCGCGCAGTTCGTGCTCATCGACCGTGAAGCCGTCCGGGTAGCCGAGGAAGTGACACTCCGTGACGCCGAGCACGCGGCAGGCGGCGCGCTGCTCTTCTTCGCGGATGGCGGCGAGCTTCTCGGGATACTGTTCCGGGTCGTGGGTGCCCTTGTCGCCGCCGGTCACGAGGGCGTAGCGGACATCCCAGCCCTCAGCACAGAACTTCGCGACTGTGCCGCCACAGACGAACTCAGCGTCGTCGGGGTGAGCCATGATCACCATCAGGCGCCCCGGGCCGTCGATTGGCGGCGGGTCTTCCTGCTGGGCCGTGCCGATCGGGGCGCTGGTGACACCGGCCGCGACCTGCGTGCTCGTGTCTTTCAGCTCCTCGCCCTTCTTCTTGCCCTTGAGCTTGATGACGACATCGGGGCTATCGAGCTTCGCAAGGTCGCGCTCGAGGCTGGCGCCGCCGCCCTGCTTCTTCGCTTTTTTCGCCTCATTCTTGTGCTTCTTCTTCGACATGCGCAGCAACTCCCCGCCACCGGTATAGGAGACTCAGTCTACCACCCGCAGGCGAAGGGTCTGGGGAGGAAGTGCCGAGGACTGAGGACGGAGGACTGAGTGGGCTAATTCGCAACTCGCGTACCTCAGCACTCACTCAGCACCCAGCACTCCTCCCCCGGCTCAGTCCTCAGCCCTCGTCACTTAGTCCTCCCTATGGCCTTCGAATCCCCGTGATCCAGTACTCCGTATCCGGCGTGACCGTCACCCCGAAGCGCGCGTTTACGAAGTAGAGCATCCTCCCGGCGCTGTCGAAGGTGCTCGGCACGTCGAATTCTTCGTTGCCGGTGCGGCTCACGACCTCGCCGGACGACAGGTCCGGGGCCAGGTCGATTTTCGCCAGCAGGTTCAGGCGGTTCTGAATCACGTAGAGGCTCTTCCCCTGGAGGAGAATGCCGTCGCCGTTCGGGACCGATTCGCCGTTCGCGAGCACTATCTCGCTCGTCACGCCGGTTTCGGGGTCGATGGTGAAGAGCAGGCCGGTGTTGCTCTGGACGGCGATGAGTGTCTTGCCGTTCGGCGTGGCGTCGATGCCGTTGAGGTTGTTCACGCCAGGCGTGACGACCAGGTCGCCCGTCAGCGGCAGCGTCTCGAACTCACTGCTGAGCTGCCCGGAGGGCGAAATCGGCACGTGGTAGAGCACCGCATTGCGCGAATCCGTGAACCAGGCGCCATCGCGAGTGACCACGACGTCGTTTATGAAGGTGGTGCTGCTGGTGAAGTCGTAGTGAGCGAGATTGGCGCCGGTCGACGCGTCATAGATGTAGCCGTCGCCAGTGCCGCCGCCGGCCACGAAGAGCCGCTTCTGCTTGCTATCGATAGCAACTCCGATTGCCGCGCGGCCGGGCTGGGCTTCGACGAGGACCTCGCCCTGGCCAGTGCGCAGGCTGCCGGAATAGATAGCGCCGGTCGGGATCGAGCCGACGTAGAAGGTGTCGCCGGAGATGGCGATGCCCTCCGGCCGGAAGCCGTCTGGCAGCGGGATAATCGTGGTCGCTGGGTCCTTCGCGCTCACTGGCACGATGGCCAGGACGGCGAAGATGGCGGCGGATGCCAGGATTGCGAAGCGTTTCAAGTAGTCCCCTCCTCGGTGTTGAATGAACCGCGACGCGGGCGCGGCGCCGGTTCGAACACCGGGGATGGTATCGGCCATCAGTCGCCGCGGCGGGCAACAGCGGGTAAGGTTGCCGTGGGCGATATGGTTTTGTTACGTCCGGAAGGCTTTTTGCAACGAACTTGGTAGGGCGTCAACGAACGGCGACTCAGGCCGGGCCGCCGAGGTTCAATCCGCCAAGGATTTTCCCTGCGCGCGCAATCTGCGCCGCCCGCGCCTGTTCGAGCGCATGGTTGAACGCCGCCGCCACAAGGTCCTCGAGGGTGCCCGCATCGGCCAGCGCCTCCGGGTCGATGGTCACCGAGACCACGCGCTCGTAGCCCTGCAGTTCGATCGAAACGGCGCCACCGCCGGCCACGCCAACAATGGTAGACGCATCCGAATTCTCCGCCTGCACCTTGCTGATGAGCTGGCCAATCAGGTCCATGGGGTTTTCTGCATCGGACATCGGAACACCACCTCGCCGGAATCACGCATCTCTGCGCACCACCCAACTCTACCACTCGCCACCGGATAGTCGGAGCCGCGACGGGAACGGCGAGAATTAGACGACCAGGCTACTCTTCGTGGCGTACTTCGCGCACACCCAGCCAGGTCGAGGACCGTAATTCGTTCGTCGCCCGGCCGATGTACGAACCCGAAGCCGGGGCGACGTCGTGGTAGTCCCGTCCGACCGCGACCGTCACGTACGTTGCGTCGGCGCGGCGGCGGTGGCAGGGGTCGAACGGCAGCGCGATCGCCTGTCCCGGGAGGTCACGGTGCGGAAGCAGCACTTCGACCCAGGCGTGCGTCGAGCCTTCGCCGAGCAGGTGGCCCGACACATAGCGCGCGGGGATGCCCGCCGCCCGGCAGATCGCCAGCATCACGTGCGCATGGTCCTGGCAGACGCCCTTGCCGATCGCGAACGCCTCGGCTGCGGTCGTGCCCACTGAGGTCGCGCCTTTTTGGTACGTGATCGCCTCGTGGACAAGGTGACAGATTTGCTCAGCGGCGATGAACGCGGTCGGCGCCGATTCGGTCGCAGTAAGCGCGGCTGCGCGCAGGCGGTCGTCCGCAATCGTGAGCGACGTCGCCTCCAGGTAGCGCGGATCGTAGAGCGCGCTCGCCGGCAGAATGACGTCGTCCGAACCCACCCGCGCAACTTCGGCTTCGACCCGGAATTCGACACTCTCGGCGACGTACGGAACACGCAGGCTCACCACGGTGTTGCCGAATTCGTCGTGTCCGGTCGAGTACTCGGTCTCCATGCCGTCGAGCGTGATTCGATAGAAAACGCGCTTCTGCGCGCCATGCTCACGTGGCGGCACGATGACGAGACGCTGATCGACGTTCCGAACTGGCGCCGAATAGCGATAGGAAAAGCTCTGCCGCAGGTCGAAGCGGAGATGGCGGCCGACACCGAAGTCACTTTGACCACGAATCACCGGTGGCTCGCGCTCGCTGAGCCACTCTTCCTGCGGGGTTCCATCGCTCATTCGCGCAGCCCGATCATCCTGCCGGTTGCGGCATGCGGCACTTCGTCCGCCCAGACATCCATCTTCGGCATCGCCGTCTTGCCGTAGCTGGTCAGCATGGCGCAATCCAGGGCGTCGCGACCCCGGCCCACGAGCACGCGGCCGATGCGACGCTGGTTGTTGCGCGGGTCGAAGGTGTACCAGCGTCCGCCGAGCCAGACTTCCATCCAGGCGGCGAAGTCCATGGTCGCGTCGTCCGGCGGGACATCGATATCCGGCAGGTAGCCGAAGACGTAGCGCGCGGGGATGTTGAGCGCTCGACAAAAGGAGATGGCAAGCTGCGTAAAGTCGCGGCAGACGCCAACTTTGCTCTCGTAGACGTGGACGGCGGTCGTGAGCGGTGTGCTCGTCCCGTACTGGAAGCGAATTTCGGAGTGGACGAAGTCGCAGACAGCCTGGACGCGACCCCAGCCCCGGGGGCCCGACCCGAACAACCGCCATGCTTCGCTCGCCAGCTCATCCGAGAGACAATAACGGCTCGGCAGCGTGTAGACGAGGACGTGGTCCGGGAGGTCGGTCGGGGAGGCCTGGGTCGCGGTTATGTCCTCGTCGTCGAGGTTGGACGACACTTCCACGACGGCGTCGTAGCGCACGGAAACCGAGCCCGAGGGCACATCGAGCCGCTGGCAGAGGTTGCCATAGACGTCGCGATATCCCCGCAGCGTCAGGTGCGGCGTGTGGCTCCACTCCTCGCGAACGACCGCGACTTTGCCGATCCGGCTGGGTTCTACCTGGAGAATTGCATGCGCTGCCTCGGGCGTTTCGAGACCTAATTCGCACCCAACCCGGACCTGTACTGTATCTGTCATCCGATAAGTATCGCACCTTTCGGTTTCAGGCGGATTGCTCGCAGTTCGCAGCACGCCATACGTTCGTATTACGAACGGAATTCGTACCAGCAACGCCGACCTGTAGATTTGAGGCAGTCGAACCCCTCGCCGACTCCACCAGCGGTTCCGCGAAGCGGCGTTGTATGCAGCAGCAGCAAAGCCGGATTCAACAATCCCGTCCCGCCAGTCACGACGACCTCCCGGCGTTTGGATCGATCTCCCGGGTGTTGTAGGTTCGAAAGAGAAGCACGCGTGGCGCGTGGGGAGGGGGCATCATGGGCGAACTGAAGACGCGGCCACTCGGAGCGACAGGGCTCGACGTGCCCGAACTCGGCATGGGCGCGATGGATACGCCGTGGTCGCCGGAGCGCGTCGAAACCGTGACCCTCGCGCTCGACCTCGGTATCCAGTTCGTCGACACCGCGCGCGACTACGCGGGCAGCGAGTTGCTCATCGGCGAGGTCCTGCGGGAGCGGCCGGCCGCGAACTGCCTGGTCGCCAGCAAGACCTTCAAGCGCACGATGAACGGCGCGCAATGGGACGTCGACCGCTCGCTCGTCGCGCTCGGGGTGGAGTCGATCGGCCTCTACCAGTTGCACGACGTCCGCACCCCCGCCGACTGGGAGGCGGTTATGGGCGGAGAAGGCGCGCTCGCGGGGCTGAAGATCGCGCGCGAACGGGGGCTCATCGGCGAGATCGGCATGTCCACGCACAACCTCGATGTTGCCCGCGACGCCATCCTCTGCGGCGAATTCGCGACCGTGATGCTCGACTACTCGGCCTTCTACACCGAAGCCGCGCCGCTCATCGACCTCGCACGCGAACGGAACGTCGGGGTCATCGTGATGCGCCCGCTGGGTGGTTCCGGCCGCACGAGCGTCATGCGCCGCCGCCTCGCTGAAGGCTACGACGGGCTGCTGAGGCCCGCGAACCTGCTCCGCTACGTGCTCTCGAACCCCGGCGTCTCGGTCGCCATCCCGGGCATGAGCTACCCCACCCGCGTGCGAGAGAACGTCGAAACAGCATCGAACTACGAGCCCATGGACGAATCGACCATGCGCGCATTGGAACGCGAAGCCGCCGAATTGTACTGAGGCAGCACAACGAAACGAGCCCCGAGGCGCCAGCCTGGGGTCGGTTGATTCGCCACCAACTCGACTGCCAGACATTGGACGTGGCACGTCCGTCAGATATCCTTCGGCCGTGCTCAGCAAATTCGACCCGCCTGTTCACGTCAGCGGCGAGCCCTGTTGAAACAGGACATAGTCGACGACTTGGGCCAGGTCCTCCTCGGACCAAACCGCGGGCGTGCTGCCATGACGTGCCCAGACCGGCACCCCCAGATGAGACAGACCCACCTCCCGCAACTGCCGCGTCGCTCGAGCCTTTAATTGGGCCAGCGCGTCAGCCGGGGAGATTTCCTCGGCGGTGATTACGATGTGGACGTGGTTCGTACGCACATTCAGGGCGTGCAATTGCCACCCACGAAATTCGCAGTGCTGGCGGATTGCCGCTTCCGTCGCGATTCGCATAGGACGATTCAGGACGACTTCGGGATGCGGCATGAGTTCGCGCGATTTCGCAGCGAGACCATCATGCGCCGAAAGTCGAGGTTCGTTGTAGCCATTCACACGGCGCGAAACTGAGCCTGGCTCGCCCGGTAGTCTGGAGCCGTAGGTTGTGAAGGTGAGAAAGTAAGCTACAGGTATGACGCGCACGCGGGCACAATATTGGGAGCGTTGGAGAAGTCCAACGTCGAGTTGGCATACTTTTGCTGGCGCACGCGATTCGCGGACGCTCCCCGTCCTGACTGACTCCTCGCCCCGCACCCAGTCCATCGGAGCCCCGCGCGCAAGCAAGGGGACGCGTGAATTGCAATCAAATCGACTGCCCGCAGGCCCACGGTTCGTGACTGGCCGCTGGTGCGAACTACCAGAGGGTCGATGTCATGCACGGACCCCGTGGCGAGTCACCGGTGACCATGCCAAGATCGGTGGGCCTGCGGGCGAAAAGATTGTCGCCAGGTCACGACGACCCCTTGCTTGCGCGCGGGGCTCTGAACGGTCGATAGCATTGTGGCTACCGGATCACGAAGTCCAAGTCCAGCTGGCCGACTCCGCGACCTGGCTCGCACCCCAATCAGTCGGAGCCCCGCGCGCGAGCAAGGGATCGCGTGATTTGCCGCTCGATCGACTGCCCGCAGGCCCCGTGAACTGTGGCTGGCCGCCGAGGGCGAACTGCCAACAGTGTCGAGTCATGTGCGAGACCG
>JBBSKE010000080.1:0-11115 GCA_038256595.1 Tepidiformales bacterium
ACCAAACTGCCACTCGAACTTAGTGACGCCGACCGCCAGGCGCTATCACACATCGTGCGCTCGCCCTCTGCCGAGCAGCGTACGGTTATGCGCTGCCGCATCGTCCTCATGACCGCCGACGGTGTGCCCACCGGCAAGATCGTCGCCGAACTCAACGTGACCCACTCCACCCTGACCCTCTGGCGCCATCGGTTTGCAAAGGAGGGCGTGCCCGGGTTGCTTAAGGACGCGCAGCGTTCGGGCCGGCGTCGGACCATAGACGACGCCGAGATTGTCCGGCTGACAACGGATGAGCGGCCCGAGGCAGAGACGCATTGGAGTACGCGGACGATGGCGAAGGCGGCGGGCGTGAGCCAGGCAACCGTCAGCCGGGTCTGGCGCGCACATGGACTCAAACCACACCGCGTGAAGCGCTTCAAACTCTCCACCGACCCGCGGTATCTCGAGAAGTTGCAGGATGTTGTGGGTCTATACCTCGACCCGCCCGAGAAGGCAGCGGTCTTCTGTATCGATGAAAAGAGCCAGATCCAGGCGCTCGACCGCACCCAGCCGGGCCTGCCAATGAAGCGGGGCAGAGCCAACACGATGACCTACGACTACAAGCGCAATGGCACGACCACGCTCTTTGCCGCGCTCAACGTCGCCACTGGCGAGGTCCTCGGCGAGTGTATGGAGCGTCACCGCCACGACGAGTTCCTGCGCTTCCTCAAGAAGCTGGAGCGCCAGACGCCCCAGGACCTGAGTCTCGAAGTGATCGTCGATAATTACGCGACGCATAAGCACCCGGAAGTCCTGGCCTGGTTGGAGACACACGAGCGCGTCCATCTCCACTTCACGCCAACGTCCAGTTCCTGGCTCAACCTTGTCGAGCGGTTCTTTGCAGAGATCACCGACAAGGCCATCCGTCGCGGCGTGTTCAAGAACGTCCGCGAGCTGGAAGGGGCGATCTCGGCATACCTGAACAAACGGAACGCCAACCCAGGCCCCTACACATGGACCGCGACGATGGAGAGCATCCTGGAGAAGACCAATCGCGCCCGGCTCGCTCTCGATGCGGTCACGACTCCAGTCAATTCGGAATCAGTACACTAGTAAGGGGTCCGGGTGATTCGCCTCTCATGGTCCGCCACAGGCCCGACCATGCTCCTCTGCTACCGCGATCGCGACGCCTGTCGAGCGTCCCCCGCGGCCCTCGCGCAAAGGAACGGCCAATTGTCGCTTAACCGGGGGCGGACGTGCCCTTGCCGCCATGCTGCGCGCGCGCGTAGCCTCAGAATGGACGACGAGTCGCCCGCCAGTTTTCCTCGCCTGGAGCCCCCGTGACCAAACGCAACCCGGAACCCTCTCCAACCACTGGCACGTCCAGGTGGTCCCTTCCTCCGTTCATCTGGTCGCCTGTGATGGTGATTCTCCTCTCTATCGCGGCCGGGCTCGGCGTCGCCTACGCGATGAAGGACAGCAGCGGCCTCACGGTCGTCCGCGAGGAGTACAACCCGATCGAGGAGGGCTGCGAGCTGCGCCAGAAGGTGCACTGGCACGCGGACTTCGCGCTCTTCACAAACGGGACGAAATTCGACTTCAACAAGCCGGAGTACATCTCCACAGAGAGCGACGAGAAGAGCGACGCGGCCCATATCCACGACCCCCGCCACACCGTCATCCACGTCCACCTCGAACAGACGACCTGGAGCGAATTTCTCTCTAGCCTGGGAATGAAGCTGCAGGACCCGTCGCAGCTCTCAACAGTGGCCCAGACGCAGCTCACACTGGCGGATGGCACCGTCCTCAAGCAGTCGGATACGAACACCTTCAAGTTCTTCGTCAATGGCGTCCGAGTCGATGGCATCGCCGCGATGGACATCAGCGACCTCGACCGCGTGCTCATCAGCTACGGCCCCGAGAGCGAGGACGAGGCCCGCGCCCAGTTCGACACCGTCTCCGACGAAGCCTGCATCCCCTCCGAACTCTGCCGCGACCGCCTCCCCCCAGGAGGAGTAGAAGCGGAACCGTGTTCGAAGTCAGGAACAACGTGTAATTAGCTGCTAGCCGCTAGCCATTAGCTGCCTGGAAAACTCACACAAATAGGCTGGCTCGAATGAGCCAGCCGCAGTTGATCGCGGTAAGAAACACCGAATCATCAAAGCTAAAAGCTAGAGTACGCAAAGAAGCCCCGGTTGGTAGCCGGGGCTTCTGTTGTTGTACTCCTCATGTTACCGGTGGTAATGCGGCTCCATGATAGCTATCCACCGTGAACACTCGACATCGGCCATGCCGCCTCGTAAGGAGGCGAAGAATGCGTCCGCATGTTGCCGGACACTCAAGCATTCAACAAAATCAGTTGATTTTCCGTTGTGAGCGGAAACTGGCCGGGAGTTCCGTGGTGGGGTCCGGTGCCTGGCTCTGCTGTTGAGAGCCTTATATCTGAACTATCCATACTCCGTAGAGGTCGTGAAGCTTGATATGAATCATTTCGCTGCCTCCTGTGACGGCGTCTGGGTTACTGGAACCAGGGAGTGGTTTGCTCTCCAGTAACTTCGTCTACATTCAAACTACACCCGCCACAGAGGTTGTCAATAGCTTTTTTGGAGCGATTTTCCCTGGTGTTCACCTGCCGGAAATGCGCAGCACGGGACTTCCTGCCGTTGTGTTGTCGCGGCACATTAGCGCCTGCGCAATCGCCACACCGCGAGCGCACCGGCCCCGGCGACCGCAGCATTCGCCGCCAGGAGGGGCTTCAGCGGGAGCCGTGCCGCCCCGGGAGGCTCGGGAATCGCGTACTGGTCCGCATCGGGCGTATTTCGCCGCAGGAGTTCGAGCACGAGGCTGCGTTCACCCTGCAGCATGATCCAGCCATGGTTCGAGATGAAAAGCGGCCGGATGAGCACGCCCAGGCGCTGCAGCAGCGGCTGCACGACCGTCACTCGCCAGTCGAAGCTGACGTTCACCATGTCGCCATCCTGCTCGAACGTCCAGGCGGCCGTGCCATGCAGGTCGCCTGCGACGCCGAGGATGTAGTGGTTCGGCGTCTGCACCTCGAGGGCGGTGAACTGCAGGAAGAGCGAGTAGAACGGCAGCCAGCCACGCGCCCGGATGGCGAAGCTGCGGCCGACGCCGTTTTCGTCGCCGGGCTCGATATCTTCGGCGTCGAACAGGGCTGCGGGCCACCAGCGTGGCAGCTCGGAGCCTGGCCGGCCGAAAATCTCCGAGACTTCTTCGACGGTGCCGTACACCCGCCAGTGATTGACGAGGTGGTAGTCACTCGCAGTCATATGAACCTCCGTGGCCTGCTCGCGCGGCGGCAGGGCACGGTTCGATCTTCGCGCGCCACGGCGTCAAAGTCGATGAGTTCGCTCACACCCAGCCGCACCGGGGCGAGAAACCGCCCGGTGCGACCTCCAGGGATGCTCAGACGCTACTTGAAGTGCGGCATCACCGTGTCGGCAAAGAGCTGCGCCGGCGCCTTCGTATCGCGGCCGAAGAATTCGATGACGAACATCGTGCAGCCAAGGTCGATGTGCTTCTGGATCTTTTCGATGACCTGGGCCGGGGAGCCGGCGATGGACATCGGGCCTTCGGGGTCGCCCATGTGGCCGCCGAAGATCTTCTTCGCGGTGCCGATCGCCTTCGCCGCCTCTGCTTCGTCGGGGGCGATGATGACCATGCACTGCTGGCTGATGGTGATCTCGGCGGGGTCGCGGCCGACATCGGCGCAATGGGCGTGGAGGGTCGCGATCTTGCTCTCGAGGTTCGCCTGGTGGCCGGCGAGGTTGTTCCAGATGTCGGCTTCCTGGGCGGCGAGCTTGAGGGTCACCTTTTCGCCCGCGCCACCGATGAGCATCGGCACCTTGCGCGCCGGCTTCGGCTCGCAGACGAGGTTCGTCGCGTTGACGTACTTGCCTTCGAACGTCACTTCCGGCTCGGTCCACATCCGCTTCAGGAGCTGGACGGTCTCGCGGAGCTGGATGAGGCGCTGGGAGACGGGCAGGAATTCGGTGCCGAAGTCCGTAAATTCGCGGGGCATCCAGCCTGCGCCCATGCCGGCAATCACGCGGCCATCGGCGATGTTGTCGACGGTGGCGATGATCTTGCCGAGTTGGGCCGGGTTGCGCATGCCCGCCGGGGTGACCAGCGTGCCGAGTTCCACCTTCGAGGTGACGGCGGCGACGGCGCTGAGCAGCGACCACGCCTCGAGAATCGGGATGGTCGGCGACTGCGGGCCGTAGAGGTGGTCGCAGACCCAGAGCGAATCGAAGCCCATGGCCTCGAATTCGGTGGATGCGGATTTGCATTCCTCCCAGGTGCGCTTGATCTGGGGGATAGTGACGCCGAAATGGATATCCTGGACCATGGTTCGCCTCGATGGGGTTTAGTGGCGGCGATGGTACGCAGGTCTGGCGAAAAGGTGAAGCGGCAAGGGCGTGAGGCTACCGGCCAAGTGTGGCGCGGCTTGCGGATTTCACCGGTAGAGGCGCGAGCGGCGAATTAAGGGCGCCCTCCTGGATCCGCAGGAGTAACTCGTCCGAACAGGGAGCCGATTGCTCCAGCGCCCGGGCCAGTTTCGCCGAATCGAGTGGCGCCACGGCGTTCATGAGCGCGCCCCGGTAGCACACGCAGGAATCCCGCGAGATCCACGGATGTTCGCCGGGCCGGACGACGATGCAGGCATCACTGCAGGTCAGCGACCGCCCATGAGTCGTCAGACTCGCGACCGCGACGAGCCCGTCCGCCGTCGCCGAACTGAGCACGAACCAGAGGCGGTTGCCAATCTGATTATACGGCATGCCCCCATCTCGCTCGCCGCGCAGTGCATTCTTCACGCGCCTTAAGGGCCACGCTCGCGTATTATCTCGACATGCGAATCGTAGTTCGGGCTGGGAACGAAGCCGGGCAGGATTTCTCCATCGAGCGCGAGGTAACCGCCGGGCGCGCGGCCGACAACGACATTGTCCTCAGCGACGCCGATGTCTCGTCGTATCATGCGCACCTTGCTCCCAAAGACGGCGGCATCGAAGTCACCGACAGCAACTCTCGCAATGGGACGTTCGTGAACGGCGAGCGGCTCACTGGTGCGCGAATCCTTCACCCCGGCGACGAACTGCGCTTTGGCAACCGCGTCACCCTCGTGGCCGAATCGTCGGCGACGGCCGCTGGCCCGGGCATCGGCTCGGCAGCGAACTCGCTCGTCGTGCGCACGGGGAAGGATGCTGGAGCGGCGGTCGTGCTCCTGGAAGGCGTGGCCGCGACGATCGGCCGCGAGCCGGGGAACACGCTCGTCCTCAACGACACGCGAGTCTCCTCGCGACACGCGCGGGTAACCCGCAACGGCCATTCGATTCGCGTCGAGGACCTCGGTTCGGCCAACGGGACGCTCGTCAACGGCGTCCAGATCACCGCCCCGGCACCGGCCGGCGACGGCGCCGAGATCCAGATCGGCGAGAGTGTCATCGTCTTCTACACTGACGCGCGGGCGGCCCAGTTCACGCCCCAGCCGACGATTGTGGGTTCGGTCGCGCCAAGCGTGACAGCGGCGATTGCGACCGAGGCGGAGAAGCGGAACGCACGCAATTCGCGCAAGACGATGCTCATCGGCGGCCTTGTTGGCGTGGTCGCGATTGGCGCGTTTGGGGCGGTTCTCGCGGCGACCATGGGTGGCGACGACAGCGACGAACTCGCAGTCCCCGAGATTATCGAGATGGCGCGCCCTTCGGTGATGGAGATCCTGACCAAGCCCGACCCGGACGGGAACGCGTTCTACCAGGGCACTGGCTCGGTGATCGACGCCAAAGAGGGCCTCATCATCACCAACAACCACGTGGCCACCGGCGGCACGCTCAGCGTGACGAACGAGAACATCCGCCGCCCGGTCGATGCGGTGCTCATCGGTGCGGCCCCCTGTGACGACCTAGCAGTCATCCAGATCATCGACGAAGACGACCGCAAGACGCTCAAGTCCGTCGAATTCGGCGACCCGGAGAGCCTGAAGCAGGGCCAGATGGTGGTGGCGCTTGGCTTCCCGACTTCCGCCGAAAGCGGCTCTGGCGAACGGCTCGATTCGCTTTCGGCAACCAGCGGCATCATCTCCAAGAACGACACCCTCTACGACAACCCGGGCGACGTGCCGAAGCTCGTGAAGGCGATTCAGCACCAGGCGTCCGTCAACCCCGGGAACTCCGGCGGGCCGCTGTTCGACCTCATGGGCAAGCAGGTCGGCGTGAATACCGCCATCTTCTTCTCCAGCCGCGGCGACCGCGTCGAAGGCGCGAATTACGCCGTCTCCGTCGAGCGCGTGGACGAACTGTTGCCGAAGCTGCGCGAGGGCGAATCGCCGAAGTGGATCGGCACCTCGATCGTGCCCGTCTCCGACCGCACGACCGGCCAGCCAATCGGCCTGCGGATCGAGGGCATCACGCCCGACAGCCCGGCCGAGGACGCGGAGATGCAGGTGGGCGACATCATAGTCGCGATTGATGGCGAAGAGGTGTACGACATGCACACTTACTGCGATGCGATGCCGTCGCGCGAAGGCGAAGAGGTCACGCTCGTCCTCCTTCTGCCGGATGACTCGTTCATCGAGGTCGACGTGACCGTGGGCCACCAGTAGTCCGGCAGGCGCCGCCGCGTCTTCCGCCACACTTCTACAATTTCGACCGCGTCGCGGACGTGTACGACCGGACGCGTCCCCTGCCCCCGGCTGCGGCGCGGGAGATGGCCGCGGCCATTGCCTGCATCACCCGGGCGACGAATCCCGAGCCGGTCATCCTCGAAGTCGGCGTCGGCAGCGGACGCATCGCGGGGCCACTCGCTGAAGCCGGTCTGCGGGTGCTCGGCGTCGATATCTCGAGTGCGATGCTGGCGACGATGCGGCGTGTGGCGCCGGGAGTCGCCGCCATTCGCGCAGAGGCGACCTGCCTCCCCTTCCGCCCGAATAGCCTCGATGCGGCGCTCTTCGTGCAGATCCTTCACCTCGTGCCGGACCCGCGGGCGGCCGTGCTGGCAGCGATGACCTGCGTTCGGCCCGGTGGCGTGCTGCTCGAATTGCGGACGCTCGCCGCGCCGGGGCCGCTGGACCTCGTGCGTCGCCGCATCCGCGAGGAGAGCGCACTGCTCCTCGGTGCGGCCGCGCGTGAGCCGAGGTTCGAATCCGGGAGTGCGGCGCTGGAGGCGTGCGTGCTGGAGGGCGGCGGCGCGCTGGACCGGGGCGTCATCTGTCGCTGGAAAGAGACCGAAACCCTGCGCGACGTCCTCCTTGCGCTCGAACGGCGGGTATACTCGGCGGCATGGTCGTTGACGGACGGGCAGGCGAGACGGATGGCCGTGCAGATCGCGGCAGAGGCAGAGACCATCGCGGGTGGGCTCGATATTCCGCAGCACACCTCGATGACCATGCTCCTCACGGTCGGCTCCACGTGACGAGACGGCTGTTGGCCGGTGTCGTGGCATGCCTGGCGCTCGGCGCGGTTGGTTGCGGCGGCTCCAGCGGCGAGAGCGGCCCTCCGGCGCCGGTGATCCAGGTCACCCTCTCCGCGGATGGCTGCGAACCCGCCACAATCTCGGCGGTCCCGGGCGAGACGCGCTTCGTCGTCCAGAATCCCTCCTCCTCGGGCACCAACCGGTTCGAATTGCGTACCGGCGACGAAATTGTGCTCTCGCTGACGAACGTCATCGGCGGCATCGCGCGTGGCGGCACGGTCACGCTCGAGGAGGGTTCCTACGAGATGCGTTGCATGGGCGGCGGCGTCGATGGCCGCGGCGAGCTTCGCGTCTCGGAGTAGTTCCTGGCGAGCCCACCGTCGAAGTTAGTCGGCCTACGAGCCTGCGCGCGGCAGTTCCATGCGAAAGACCACATCCGGCCCTTCGAGCGCGGCGCTGAGTGACCCGCCGTGGGCGATGGCGATGTCCCGCGCGATCGGCAGGCCGAGGCCGCTCCCCTGGCCGCGACGGTTGCGGTCGCGGCGGTAGAACCGCTCGAAGAGGCGGGGCAGGTCCGCCGCGTCGAGGTCCGGCGCAGGATTTCGCACCTCCAGCCAGGTGCTGGTCTCGCTCGCGCCGCTCATCACCGAGATGCTCGAGCCGCGCGGTGCGTGACGGATGGCGTTGACGACGATGTTCTCGATGGCGCGCTCCAGCTTCGCGCGGTCGGCTCGAACGATGGCGCCACGTTCGAACCAGGAGTGCAGCGAGTGGCCGGCGGCATCGGCCATCGGCGTCAGCCGTTCGACCACGTGCGAGGCGACATCGCCAAACGCGACCGGTTCGGCGACGAGGACGGTGGCGCTGCCATCGAGTTCGGCGACCGCGAGAATATCGTCCAGCCTTGTGGCGAGGCGGGTCGCCTCCTCGTGGATGACGTCGCCGGCGTGGGCTGATTCGCCGCCCGTCACCGCTCCGGAGCGAATCGCCTGGGAGAAGCCGAGAATCGAGGTGAGCGGCGTCTTCAGGTCGTGCGAGACGTTCGCGACCATGCTCCGCATCTCTGCCTGGGAGGCCCCGACGCGGCCGGCCATCGTCGTGAAGGCGCGCGCGAGTTCGCCGAATTCGTCGCCCCGGCCAGAGGGCACATCGACGTCGAAGGTGCCGTCGGCGAGCTGGTTGGTGGCCCGCGTGAGCTGGCGAATTGGCCGGGTGATATAGCGCGAAAGGAGCAGCGCCATCAGGACCGCGACCGGCAGCGCAACCGCTGCGGAGACGAGAATCGCGGGCACGAGGTCCTGCCAGGCGTCGCTCACTCTGCTGTTGGGGACGGCCAGGACGAGCGAGAGGTCCTCGCCGGGCGGGACGGCAGAGGCGACCGGCAGTTCGGCGAAGAACCGCGCGGCGAAGGGCGAGGTGATGAAGGTCAGCCCCGAGCCGGGCGCGCCACCCCGGGGTTCCCAGGATTGGAAGGCTGCCATGCGCCTCGGCGGGCCCGCACTGGTGGGGATAAGCGCGGAATCGGGTCCGCCGAGTTGCTGCCCGGTGAGGTCGCGGCCACTATCGGCGACCACCTGGCCCGCGCCATCGACCAGCAGGACGCGCACTCCATGCCGCCGGGCAGCGAATTCGACCAGCGCCCACGAGTCGGCCGGGCCGGCGGGACGCGGCTGTGCGCTCGCCCGGAGCATCTCCTCGGCGACCGCCGGCGAGAGGGCGGCCACGCGGTTCAGCGCCTGCTCCTCCTGCGATTCTTTGCGCAGGTAGACGAGCATGCCGCTGGCCACCGCGAGCGCCACGACCGTGATGCCGACAAATGCGGCAACGAGCTTGGCCTGCAGTGAGCGCATCAGGGCACTTTCCGGGCGGCGTCTCCCCCGGTGAGCCGGTAACCAGCGCCCCAGATGGTGTCGATCTGGACCTGGGCGCCCCGCAGCTTTTCGCGCAGACGGGCGATATGCACATCGACCGTGCGGATCGCGTAAAAACTCGTGCCCCAGACGAGGTCGAGCAGCCGTTCGCGGTCGAGGGAGACGCCGGGGAAGGTCGCGAGCGTGGCGAGGAGGTCGAACTCCTTCGGTGTCAGGGTGAGCGCCTTGCCGGCGGCTGTGGCGCGCCGCGAACCGGTATCGACTTCGAGGTCGCCGACGATGAGCCGGGTGCCCGCGCGCCCGGCGCCCTGGGTGCGGCGAAGCACGGCCTGGATGCGCGCGATCAGCTCTTCGGGGTTGAACGGCTTTGTCACATAGTCATCGGCGCCGAGCTGGAGGCCGGCAATCTTGTCGATGTCGCTGCCGCGGGCCGTGAGGAAGACGACCGGGGTGTCGCCGGTGCGTCGCAGTTCGCGGCACACCTGGATGCCGTCCGTGCCGGGCATCATGATGTCGAGCACGACGAGGTCCGGGTTCTCGCTGGCGACGCGTTCGATCGCCTCGTCGCCGTCGTAGGCGGTGCAGACCGAAAAGCCCGCCCGGCGGAGATAGATCGAGACGAGTTCGACGATGTGCTCATCGTCATCGGCCACGAGGATGGTTCCGGGCACGCACTGGCTCCTGGACCGCTGCTGGGGCAATGATTCGCCGGGACCGCCGCATGAAGGCAACGATCCCGGCGAGGAGGAGGGCTGGGCTAGGAGAGGTCGGGCGCGGTGGTGCGGCCGCCGTTGCGGAAGCTGCTCGGCCCCGCCGCCGGGGCCTCTTCGGTTGGCGTGGCCTCGTCTCCGGGGCCGCCGGGGAACATCTTGCCGCCAGGGACGCGGTGACGCTCCGGTCCGCCAAAAACGGGGAACGGGCGGTCGCCCATCGCGGGGCGCGTGGCATCGAGGATGTGGTCGATGTGTGCGTTGAGGACGTCCTTGAGTTTCGTGCCCTGCTCCGCGGTGAGCGTGCCGGCCGCGACCATTGCATCGATCTCCTCAGTCGCGCGGCCGATGAGGAAGGTCTTCAGTTCGTCGCTGGTCTTGCCGTTCTCCTCCGCGATGGCCGAGAGGCTCTTGCCGTCGGAGAGTGCGCTGCGGAGTCCCTCTACGCTGATGCCCAGGAAGGCGGCGGTCTCTTCGGTGGCCTGGAGGAGCCCGCCCATGATGTTGAGGGACGGACCGCCTTCGCGTTCGATGTGCAATCCTCCCTCACCGTGACCGCCGAAGATGCGGCCGAGGAAGCCGCCCTCGCCGTCCCCGCGGGGCAAATGGAGTGGGCCGAGGCCGAAGAAGCCGTTCGTCCCGGCTTCGAGCCGCTCGCGAATTTCCGCCGCCTGCTCCTCCGTGAGCTTGCCCTCGGCGACTGCCTTGTCGACGAAATCGAGGTTGGTCTTGTTGATCGCCTCGCGCAGAGCGTCTTCGCTGATGCCGAGATTCGCCGCGAGTTGGGCGATGTAGGCGTCGAGCGACGCTTTCCCCTTCGGTTCCTCCTGGGTTGCGAAGGAGGGCGGCTGGGTAGTGTTGTCGGTGACTTCGGCGAGCACGATTCCGCCGCCGACGAGGCCCCCGAAGGTGAGGGCCGCGGCTGCCGATACGGCGACGACACGGTGAGTCTTGAACATGTGAAGCATTCTCCCATATGCCCGCGGGGTTGGCGCGGACGTTGTTGGGATGAGACTAGGCCCGGAGCCGGCCCGGGGTGTTGCGAAAGTGTGATGCCCGCTGTTGGAGGTTCGGAATCCGGCAAGACGAGGTCACTTCGGCCGGACAGTCCGCGGGCACCCAAT
>JBBSKE010000081.1:0-11095 GCA_038256595.1 Tepidiformales bacterium
ATCTCGGTGACGTCTTTGTTGAACTGGAGCAACGCGTTGTTGGTATGCACCGCCACCGGCAAGAAAACATCGAAGTGAAAGTCGAGGCTGCGTGGCTGTGTCGCCATCGGCACCGTGAGCGTACCGCCCTTTTTTGCGACGACAGCAGGTGCAGAGGCACTCGTGGCTGTTGCGACCGCCGCGCCCTGGTTGGTCAGGCCGGAAGTTGGCGAAGCAGAGGTGCTGCCGCCATCATCATCGTCATCGCCGCCACAGCCGACCATCGCGGCTGTGCCTGCGCCGATCGCTGCGACGCCAGAACTGCGAATGACAGTTCGTCGTGTCAATCTCCGTTGCCAGTAGTTGCGTTCTTCGCGCATATCAGGTCCCCTCCAATTTGCATGGCTCGCCGGGGGCGTTTGCCCCTGCGATTGCGGGAATGTACGCGCGCAAATCGGTCGTGTCAATGGATTGTATCGACAAGGCTAACGATGTTTCGAAACACCTTCGGATCTGTAGAAACCGGGAATGCGATTCGGGTTCGATATAATCTGAACAAGCACCCGGTCCCGCCTTCTGGGCCCCTTCGCAAAAATCTGAACAAACACCCGTTAACGCTCGTACGGCCCTTCGTAATCCACGCGAAAACGGCCTGCGAAAGTTCGCAGGCCGTTGGAGGTGATTGCCAGGTGAGTAGGGCTGAGTGCGCCAGGGATCAGGCGGCGCGCTCTTCGGAAGAGCCGCGGCGGGCCCGGCGTTCGAGCATGTAGCCGAAGCCTCGCACATTAACAATGTAGCTGGGCTCGCTCGGGTCGGCCTCGATCTTGCGGCGAATGCGGCGGATGTAGACCTTGACGATCTCTTGCGCTTCGCGGTCGGAATAGGTGTAGTCCTGCACGGCGCGCAGGATTTCGACCGGGCTGACCACCTTCCCGGCGTTTTTCGCGAGATAGGCGAGAATCTTGAATTCCGTGGGCGTCAGGGGGATGAGCACGTCGTCGCGCTGGGCCTGGCAACGGTCGAAATCGAGGGTCAGGTCGCGGACGGTGAGCGAGCTCGGGCCATCGTCGGTCTGCACCTGGGGTTGCTTGCGGCGCGTGAGAGCGCTGAGCTGCGCGCTGAGCATTTCGACGCCGTCAGTATCGCGCAGGCAGACATCGGCGCCGGCCTCGAGGGCCGTCGTCAGGCCGCTCGCATGCGGCCCGGGGGCCAGCACCACGAGGGATGCCGTGCAGGTGCGGGCGATGCTGCGAATGAGCGCAACATCCTGCTCCAGGCGCGGGTCGACCGCGAGGACCACGAGGTCCGGGTCGAAATTGGCCAGCAATCGCTCCGTTTCGCGATCGTGGGGCCGTTCTGTCGTTGTGTAGCCGTGGCGTGCCAGCGTCGGCAGGACATCGGCAGAACGGTACTCGCGCGTGTGCGTCACAAACGCCACAGAAGTCCGGTAGCTGTCGTCTCGTCGTTCACCCATTGGTTCATCTCCCCCACCGGGACAGTTGCAACCAGGTGAGTCTTCGGATTGGGGTCCGAAGGTCTCGTTCTTGATCGCCTGCCCAGGTTCGTGCGTCTTGTCCTCTACATCTTCGGCAGGTAACCACCGGCACTTAGTACCAAATGTCTACCGCGGCAGAGAGTAGGGGTTTTCTCGGACCGAACTGAGCAAGTCACGCAAGCAGAGTGAATCGTGAACTCGCTGGAGGTCGTGTCCATAGGTATGCATCGGCAGAGGCAGGGCATCCCAGCAAGCGAAATGGTGGAGGACTGGTGGCGTCCGGGGGTGGGCGACGAAAGAGCCGTGCCGTGTCCCTCTCGCGGGGGATGGGAGGGCGTGTTGGAACTGGTCCAATAGTTGAGCCGGAACAATTATCCGAGCCGATCAATACAGAGGAACCCGAAATGATTCACCACTTGCTGGCAATCTCGCTACACGAAGACCAGGTCCGCGAGGGCATCGCCCGCCAGCAGAAGCGCGACCTCCTGCGGGTCTTTCGCAAGGGCAACGCTACTCCGAAGCCCGGGCGAAACGCCCAGGTTCGAACCACCATTGAAAGCCAGGCCGTGGAGCACCCGGTCGCCATGAACGTCCGCCAGGTTGGCCGGTAGCGAACGCCGAGTTGTTAGGCCCGGTCCTGAGCCGCCCGGATGGTTGATCACTCGACCGCCAAAAGGTTAACCGGCAGAACGGCGCGACAATATACACATACAAGAGTTCGATTGGCAATCAGTCCGCGAACCTGCTGGAATAGAAAGAGAACACAAGACGCCATAGGAGGCACACCATTTTTAATCCTGACCCGTATCACTCGATCCACGAAGCCCGCCTGATTGAAGCTCGCAACCGCGCGCTCACCAAGAACACGGCGAGCAAGACCACGAAGGACAGCACCGGCCCGCGCACGACGTCTCTGAACATCGACGCTGCCAAGGCTGCCTACGAAAAAGCGATCTCTGCCGCGTTCGCGCGATGAGCAGGACCCACCAGTCCAGATAGAACGAACGGCCCGGAATTATCCGGGCCGTTTTCGTTTCCGCGACGTTTGCGGGATTACTGATTCGGCCGGCCAGTGAGCGAGATGTGTGTCTCGCCGGCGAATATTCAGGTGGGTTGTTGGCGGAGAGGGGGAGATTCGAACTCCCGGTGACTTGCGCCACACCGCTTTTCGAGAACGGCACCATCAACCACTCGGACACCTCTCCGTGGGATAGTGTATCGAGCAGAGTGGGGTTCGGGCTAGCGACGACGGTTATGGCAACTTCATACGGGTGAACTGCACCGAATCGACGATCTCTATCCCGAGGTATCGCAGTCCTATTGACCTGGCGGTTGCGATGGAGTGACAGATCGCGTACGTTCCTGAGCGTTATGACGTTGTTTGAGACGATCACCGAGCGATTGCGTGCCATCTTCCGGCGCGAGCCCCAGGCCGACACGTGGCTCCTCCCGGAGAGCGAAGTGACGCGAGCGGTCGAGAGCGGACGCAACCTCGCTGCCTACGATGAGCGCCTGGCGCCGCCGCCGAGTGCGCCGAGCCTGCCCCGCACCTCGCTGGAGCTCGAATCGTTCCTCCTGGAGCCGCTGGCCGAGCCGGCCCGCAAGCTCGTCATCTCCGACGACGTGGTCCATGGCGGGCCGGTGGTCGCCGCGCCAGCAAAGGCTTCGGACAAGCCGCTTGAGGCAAAAACCACCCGCAAGCGCTGGTGGCGCCGGGCAGCCTGATCTCCTCGTAGTCAAGGCAGGCCCGCCACGGCTATACTCGGCCCATGGCCATTTACGAATACTACTGTCCGAACTGTAAAAAGAAGTTTGAGAAGCGCCAGTCCATGTCCTCTGTCGCAGTCGCCACTGAATGTGATTGCGGACAGAAGGCGGAACGGATGCTCTCGATGTTCGCCGCTCCCCGTGCAGGTGGCGACGGCGCCTCGCTCATGGAATCCATGGGTGACGCTGGCGGCGGTTGCTGCGGCGGTGGTGGTTGCGCCTGCGGTAACTGAGCGGCCTCGCACATCCGCAAACTCACCAGCACTCCCGCGCCAGGCTCCTGGAGCGGGAGTTTCGCATTCGGGCGACTCGAAACACGAGCGCCGGGGGCCGAAAATGGCCTGAAGCGGAACCCCTCTGGTATGCTAGGTTTCTACCTCATGGCGGGCGTAGCGTAGCGGTTAACGCGTCTGGTTGTGGCCCAGAAGATCGAGGGTTCGATCCCCTCCGTTCGCCCCATTTCCCCTTTTTCTTACTCGGTCCTACAGGCGAATTCGCTTGATGCGGCGGCAGTCTAGCTGCGGCCTTTGCGCTCCTGCGCGGCCGTGAAGTTGCAGTGTCTGGTAGGAAACACGACGTACTCGCACGCGAAATGTCCTCGAAACAGGCCAATGCTACTTTCCCGGAGGTCGGGTTTTGAGCCCGGACCCCCGGAGGACATGAGAATGATGATCAAGGCGTTTGTGCTTATTGTTGTTGACCCGTCGAAGACCCTCGAGGTGTACAACAAACTTCGCGCAGTGGACGGCATCGCCGAGGTTTACCAGGTGATGGGCCCGTACGACATCGTCGCAGTAGTAGAAGTGCCGACGTTGACGGATGTCCCGGGCGTTATCAGCCGCCACATCCGCGCCGTCGATGGTATCGAGAGCACGACGACCTGCGTCACCTTCCCTGAGGCGACCCAGTAGGGCATTGTCCCGTTTCGGCCGGGCGGCATTTCCGCCGCCCATCGCACCCGCCCCGGCTACTCTGCCGGGGTTTCTTTTTGCTCGCGCGGGTCGTCGACGTTCACGACAACCCCGTCCTGGGCGTTGCGCGCGAGGATGAACTCGGTCGAATCATCGGCGCTGAGGTTCTCTTCCTTATGGATCTCGTAGGGCGGCACGAAGATGAAGTCGCCGGGTTCGGTATCGACGAAATCGGCCGGGTTGGCGCCCCAGCTGAAGCGAATGTGGCCCTTGAGAATGTAGATCCCGGATTCGAGGGCGCCGTGATGGTGCCAGCCCGAGGCGTTACCGGGTTCGTTCGAACCAACGCCCATCCAGAGGCCCTGGGAGCCGGTCATCGCTTCCGAAATGGCGGCCTCGCGGCGCATCCCGGGCGATTGAACAGCCGGCGGGCAGGACCGGTCGGCGGGCTTGATAACTTTGACCATGGAACAGCTCCTGGACTCCAGCGGGAGTGGCTCGATTGTAGTGAGCGTTGGTCGTTTGCGCCTGCCGGCATGAGCGGCCCTCGGCGGGAGTTGGGTGGCGAATCACGCGACCCCGGACTGGCGTCTCGGGGCTCGGGACTGATCGGTGCTGGGCACCAGTGGGGCTATTCTGACTTCCAGATTGCGACGAGCGCCAGGGAGCCAAGGACGAGCATCGCCCCGGCGAACACGGCGAGGGCGATGAATCCAGACTGGTAGTCCAGGTCCGACACTGGCTGGCTGGGCCCTGCGACACGGACGCGAACGACTTCGACGCCGAAGAGCGTGCGCCCAACCACCTCACCGTCGATGCGCCGGGGATTGTCGCGGGCCGGGTGCGCTTCCGTCACCTGGGTCCAAACGGGCCGAATCTTGAGCCAGGAAGTGTGCACGCGCAGACCGTCGAGGTCACTCTCGGAGACGCCGTTGGGGTCATGGTCCTGGTGCAAAAACGTGGGTAGCGCGAAGGCGATCGCGGCGACGAGCACCATCGCGCCCGCGGGAATCCACCAGAGCCAGTGGGGCGCGGGGGCGAGCCAGCGGGGCCATCTCACCGCGCGGACTCCGCTCCCGGACGCATCAGCCGCCGGTGCGGATGCGGGACGGCGTGATCGCGAGTACCACCCACTCGTCGCCCATCTTCTCCCAGCCGGGCCACGCCTCGGCGACGCGTTCGGGCGAGTAGTACCGGTCGATCAGCTTCCGCGCGAGTTCGAGGCCGCCGGATTCGACCACCTCGGCCGTCCCTTCGATGCTGACCCACGCCTCTTTCACGCCAACGCCTTCTTCGACCTCCAGGGCGACGCGCGGGTCGGCGAGGATGCGCTTCACCTTGGGCGAGGTTCGCGACGTGAACACGCGGGCGATGGCGCCGTCCCACTCGAACCAGACCGGGACGATGTTCGGGCTGCCATCAGCGTTGATGGTGGCGAGCTTGGCGATCCGCGTCTCGGCGAGGAATGCGTCGCGCTGTTCCGTCGTCATGGTCGCCATCAGGCGCTCCCTTCGCGCTGCTTGAGAATCATCATCCACTCGCGCACGAACGGGTTGAACTTGGTCTCGTGCTCGATGGTGGTCTCCGCCATGTGGCCCGGGAGCACGACGGTCTCCGGCGGGAGGGTGAGGAGTTTCTGGCTGATGCTCGTCATCTCTTCTTCGAAGCTGCCGCCGGGCAGGTCGGTGCGGCCGATCGACTCGCGAAAGAGGGTGTCGCCGCTGAAGAGGAATCCCCGCGTGTAGAAGCTGACGCTCCCGGGCGTGTGGCCGGGCGTAGTCAGCACCTGCAGCTCGACGCCGTCGACTTCGACCTTGTCGCCGTCCTCGAGGTAGCCATCGGGCATCGGCGGGCGCTGGCCGGGGTGGAGGCCGAAGCGGTCGGCGGAGATGTCGAACCCATCGCGCAGGAGGTCGAGGTCCTGGTGGTGGAGGAGGAACTTCGCGCCAGTGGCCGCCTTCACGCCCTGCACGCCGAGGACGTGGTCGATATGCGCGTGGGAATTGGCGATGTGCGTGATTCGGACGCCCATGTCTCTTGCGAGGGCGAGGATGTCCTCGGGCTGGTCGCCGGGGTCGATACAGATGGCTTCGCCGGACTGGCGGCTGCCAATAATCCAGCAGTTTTCCTGGAAGACACCGACGACGATGCCTTTCACCATGAGTTGATTCGCTACTTCCATGGCGGAGATTCTACCGCGTTTTCGGGTGCGAAGTTGGCGAAAGTGCTCGTTAGGCGATGCGCGACTACAAGGTAAGGGATGGACATCCCCGAAGCTGCAGCGCTGCTCGCGCTCGCCACCATGGCCGCGTTCGTGCAATCAGTTTCTGGCTTCGGGTTTTCGCTGTTCATCGTCCCGCCGCTGGCGATGCTCGTGGGGCCGGCCGAGGCAGTCGTCGTCTCGAACGCGCTCGCGCTTTTCAATAACGGGTACACGATGGTCACGGCGCGGGGTTACATCGAACGGCGGCTCTTCGTCGTGTTGACCGCGACGGCCGCCGTGGGGATGCCGTTCGGGCTGCTCATCGTGCGCTCCGTGGACCCGGAATCGATCAAAGTCGGCATCGCGGTCGTGGTGCTCATCTCCACGTTACTCATCTGGCGCGGATTTCGGATTCGCAAGCGAAACTGGTTCCTCGACGTTTCGACCGGTTTCGTGAGCGGCATCTTGAACACGACAACGAGCACGAACGGCCCGCCAGTGGTGCTGTACATGCAGGGGCAGGGCATGCAGCCGGCCCCTTTCCGCGCGACGATTGCCGCCTACTTCCTCGCCTGCGGGCTGATCGCAGTGGGCCTGTTCGCGCTCGATGGGCAGGTCACGGGCCTGACCCTGGCCCGCGCGGGAATCGCAATCCCCGGCATCGTGGCCGGCTGGCTGCTGGGCAACCGCGTCTTCCAGCGTATGGACCCGGACCGGTTCCGCTCGGTGGTGATTGGCGTGTTACTGCTTAGCGCGGTGATTGCGCTGGTGTCGACGCTGGTGTGAAGGGAGGCTTTGGGCTTTGGGCTTTGGGCTTTGGGGAAGTGCGTTGTTCGATTCATTACGTGCAATAGTTAAATGGAAAAGAGGTGACCATTTGCCACCTCTTTGTATTACGAATCGCGCCTCGATATCGCACGCTTAAAGCTTAGAGCTATGGCCTACAGCTCTATCGGTAATTCCCGAACTTCAACTCAATCCCCCAGTCCTCGGCCTTTACGGCGGCGATGACTGCCTGGAGGTCGTCGCGGTTGGGGGCGCTCACACGAACGGTGTCGCCCTGGATCTGGGCCTGGGCCTTCTTCAGCTTCTTCTCTTTGATGAACTTCACGATTTTGCGGGCGAGGTCCGATTCGATGCCCTGGACGAGCGCGATCTCCTGGCGGACTGTGCTGCTGCCGGATTCGACGACTTTGCCGCGCGTGAGGTTCTGCACCGGGACGTCGCGGCGGATCATCTTCTCGGAGAGCACCTGCCAGATCGCTTCGAGCTTGTACTCATCGGACGTGTGGATGCCGATGGTAGCTTTTTCGCGGTCGTAGTCGATATCCGCGAGGATGCCCTTGAAGTCGAAGCGGGAGGTTATCTCGCGTTTCGCCTGGTTGACGGCGTTATCGACCTCCTGCAGGTCGCAGCCCGTAGTTATGTCGAATGATTCGTCTTTTGCCATGGAGGAAGTATACCACGGCGGGCGGGCAGCCCAACTTCAGAGCCAGGTACAGGCGCCGGGGCGGTCGCCGGCGCCGAGGGTGAGCATCAGCTTCCAGTCGGCCACCCGGAAGATGTTCACCGAGTCGTGTTCGTTGCTGGCGACGGCGAGGAATCGGCCGCTGGGGCTCACGCAGAGGCCATCGGGGCGGCCGGCGACCTTGAACTGCTTCTCGACTTCGCCCGTCACGAGGCTCACGATGGCAACCTCGGCTTCGGCGTTCAGGGAGACGGCGACGCGGTCGTCGTCGATGCGAAGGACGCGGACGGGGGCGCCGCCGAGGTAGGTCGCGCCGATGAGGTCGAGGTCCGGGGTGTACCAGCGGAGGGTGCCGCCCTCGGCGTCAGCGACCGCGATTCGGCCCCCGGCGACGGCGATCGACTCGGGCAAGCTGCCCGCCGCGACGGTAGCTTCGCCCCCCGTCGCGGGATCGATGCGGCGGAGCGCACCATCGCGGGCGTCGGTGACGAAGTAGCGGCCATCGAGCACTGCGACCGTGTGCGGGGTGTCGCCGGTTGGGTGCGAGGCGATGATTTCGAGGGCCGGGCGGTCGATCGTGAGGGCGCGACGGTCGCCGTCGAGCGTTGCCACGAGCGTGTCGGCATCGCCGAGGGCGAGTCCGTGGACCATCGGGCCGGCTTCGAGCGTCCGCAGCAGGCCGGGAGCGCGGGGGTCGATTTCGACCAGCATGCCCTCGCGGGGGAGGGTGGCGTAGATACGCCCGGCAGCCGTGACCAGCTCGTGGGGCGCGCCGGCGAGGGCGAGGGTGCGCGATTCGCCATCGCCGCCAAGTGCGTGCAGGGTGATGGATTCGGCGCGCAGGTTAGCGACGACGAGGGTGCCCTCGCGCGGCGCTTCCGGTGGGATGGACGTCGCCGACCCGCCCTGGGTGCTCGCCAGGATCGCCAACACCATCATCGGCAGAATACCGAGGATGGCGAGGCGATTGACCGTCTTTGGCTTGAGGATGAAGTGGCGGAGCATGTTCCCGGGTCGCCGGTCCTTTCGAACTTGGAAATAGTGGTAGCTTCGGCAGACGCACATCCGCCGAAGCCACCACACACAGCTCACGCCTTAGCGAACGATGTTCACAAGGTCCTGCAGAATCTGGTCGGCGGCGCTGATGACGCGGGTGTTCGCCTGGAACCCGCGCTGGGCAATGATGACGTTGGCGAACTCCTGGGCGAGGTCGACGTTCGAACCTTCGAGCGTGCCCGAGGTGATCGGTCCGCGGCCCGGCTCGTCGGCGGAGCCATAGGAGACGGCCCCGGAGTTGAGGCTGCCGCGCCAGTTGTTCTGGCCGGCGCGGACGAGGCCTGCCGGATTCGTGACCGAAGCGACGGCGACCTGGGCGATGGTCTGGTTCGAACCATCCGAATAGACGCCAGTGACCGCGCCGTTCGCGCCAATAGAGAAGGAAACGAGCGTCGGCTGGCCGGGGTTCAGCACAGCCGGGGCGCCGCCGGGGCCGGAGCCATCCTTGCCCTGGCCTTTGAAGATGCTGATCGGCCCGAGGGATGCCGGGTTGTCCTGGACGTTCGGGGCGGTGTGGACGTTGCCCGGGTAGGTCGCGGCCCAGCCGAGGACACGCATGCCGGTGTTGACGTTGACGAGCGTGGCGGCCGAATCGAGGTCGAAGGCGCCATCGCGGGAGAAGAACTGGAGGTTGCCATCGTCCATGACGAACATGCCCTCGCCCTGGATAGCGAGGTCGGTGCCCTTGCCCGTGGTCAGGAGGTTGCCCTGGGCCATCTGGACGTTGATGCCGGCGACCTGGACGCCGAGGCCGACCTGGCTGGCGTTCGTGCCGCCGCGGCCGCCGGGAACCGGGGTGCTGGGTTCGCGAACGGTCTGACCGAGGATGTCGGAGAAGACGACGCGGGCGCCCTTGTAGCCGACCGTGTTGACGTTGGCGATGTTGTTGCCGACGACGTCCATGTAGGTCATGTGGGAGCGCATACCGGAGATGGCGGAGAAGAGTGAACGCATTAGAGTTGTCCTTCTTTGTGTCTGAAGTTTGTGGCCTCCGACATGCGGACCGGCCTGTTGATTGAGTGGTGAATCGCGCTAGGCGATGACGACGGAGTCGATGTTGGTGAACACACGTTCCCTTGTGGGATCGCGTTGCATGGCGGTTACGACGGTTCGCTGGCGAACATCGACGACGACGGCGAGGTCATCGAGGACGACGACGGTGTTCTTCGAGCCCTTTTCGGCGGCGCGGTTGATGGCCGAATCGAGGCGCATCTGCTTATCGGCATCGAGCGAAAGTTCGCGGCGGTCGATGCGCTTGCTGGCGTGGGTGCTGAGCCTGGTGCCGCTGCTGGCGGCGCGCCTCATGTCTGCGAAGGCGGGATTGCCGGGCTGGTTCGCGGCTGGCGCAGTGGCGCGCTGGCGATCGACCTGGCCGGAATTTCCTACACCCTGGATAGCCACTACTTCACCTCCGAGACGGTGAAGAGGTCCACGACTTTGGTGCCGATCATGAGCATCGGGATGCCATCGGCGCCGGAGATGACGCGATCGACCGTCCCCGAGATGTCCTGCCCGGCGTTCACGGAATCGGTGAGGGCGGCGACGACGCGCTCGTCCTGGTCGACTTCGGCTCGTTCGAACGAGGTGAGGCGGTCGAACGAGCGGTTGAACATTTCGCGGCCAACGATGTCACGCGTGGCGCTGGTGCCATCGACCTGGCGGCCGGTGACGGTCTTGCCGATCATGCCGGTGGCGCTCGCGAGTTCCTGCACGGCCTGCATGACCTGGATGCCCTGGCTCATGGTTCGCATCTGGTTAAGGGATTCGAACTGGGCGAGCTGCGCCATGAATTCGGTGTTGCTCTGTGGTTCGAGCGGGTTCTGGTTCCGCATCTGGGCGACGAGGAGCCGCATGAAGTCCACCTGGCCCATGTTGTCGGACTGGGACTTCGCGTAGCTGCTGCCAAAGACGGCGGAGTTAGAAACGGGGTTGACCGACATGTTCTACCTCCTTAGATGCGGTAGAGGTGCGCGCCATCGGGGTTGTAGGTGGCGCGCAGCCGTTTGTGGTTGGTCGATGCGACGGCCGGGTCCGTCCCGAGGACTGCCGCAAATTCGCTGTCGTCGCCCAGCCGATTGTTCGGGAGCGCGGTTGGTTCTCCGCCCCAGCCACGGCCCTGCTGGTGCATGCCGAGGCTGACGTTGAGGTCCGTGAGGTTGAGGCCGCTCTCGCCGAGGAGCCCGGTGAGGTCGCGGGCGTTTTCGCGGAGGACGTTG
>JBBSKE010000082.1:0-11093 GCA_038256595.1 Tepidiformales bacterium
CACTAGATGTGGTTGGCTCAGACGTCCTGACCATCGTGATCCCGACGTGGGCCTCTAGCAATCGAGAAATTATTGTCAAATACATACCAGACCCGCTTGGAGAGCCTGCCTTAAGCACCGTTGCATTCACCCCATGGATTTTGGGCAACGGAGTTATGGCGCCTGTTGAATTCGACAATCCCTCGCTCAAGATGACTTGTGGACCCTACGATGTCCTAGTCGAGGGTCCACAAATTCCTGCCAGCTACCCACTCACGAGTTCCAGCCAGAAACGGCCAACGCTGACTTAAGAGTACAGCGCCTTGTAATCGGCCGGCACGTCGAACCCGAAGAGGTCCGCCGCGTTCAGGCCGAGGATGCGCGCGCGCTGCTTGTCGTTGAGGTGTCCCATCGTGCGCTCGATGGCGGCGGCGGAATGCGGCCAGGAGCCCTCGTGGTGCGGGTAGTCGTTCGCCCACATGAAGTTGTTCTCAAGGCCCCAGCGGTCCACCAGTTCGAGGCCCGGCGCATCCTCCTGGAACGAGGCCCAGCAGTGCTTCCGGTAGAACTCGCTCGGCAGCATCGAGAGCTTCGGGAACGACCAGAAATGGTGCTTGTTGTACGCCTCATCCATCGCCGTCAGCGCCCACGGCACCCAGCCGATGCCCGCCTCGATGGTCGCGAAGCGCAGCTTCGGAAAGCGATCGAGCACTCCCGAGGAGCAGAGGTTGACGATCGGCTCGGCCGTCGGCGCGAGCGAATGCACGACATAATTGATAATTGCTCCGCCGTCGCCCTTCGCCCCGCGCGGGTCCTTGCCGGTCGAGACGTGGAAGGTGAACGGGAGGTTGGTTTCTTCCATCGCCGCCCAGAGCGGGTCGAACGCGGGCAGGTTGTAGTTGAAATCCTTCTGGTCCTGCGGGCCCCAGGTGGGCTTGCAGGGCAGGCTGAGTCCGCGATAGCCCATCTTCTTCACGCGGTAGATCTCGGCCACCGCGCCGGGAATATCGCCGGTTGCCAGGCAGGCCAACGGAGACATCCGGTCGTAGTACGGCCCGAAGATCTCCCAGCACCAGTCGTTGTAGACCTTGCACATCGCCTGCGAGAACTCGGGGTCCGGGGTCGCCCACATCTGCAGGCCGCGGTTCGGGAAGATGATCTCGGCGTCGATACCGTCGCGGGCGTGATCCTTGAGCCGCAGCTCCGGGTCGCGAGCACCGACCGATGCGCGCTCGGCATCTTCGCCCTCGAGCTTCAGGTCGCGAATCTTAATCGGTGCGTACCCTTCGACCACGGACCACTTCGTGCCGCTCGAATCCACTTCGATGCGCGGCAGGCGATGGCGATACTTCTCGTCGATGCGCTCAACCCAGAGGTTTGGCGGCTCGTTGACGTGGCAGTCGGCCGAGACCATGAAGTACTTATTCGGCGCGCCCGGCGTGGCGACGTGCTCCCAGCCTTCGTGGCCGGGGGTCACCATGCGAACGGCGTTGAAGTGCTCGCTGCGCTCCTTCGCGTTCATGGCGTCGATGGAGGTCGTGGTGCTGCGTTCTGCGATAGTCATGGCCTGGTCTCCTTGCGGGTTATGCGTCCACTCCGGGGATGTGCGTGTATGGCTGGCGCGAATCGAAATTCAGTTCGTCGGCCGAAATTGTGATTGCGGGGTCGAGTTGGAGGAGGTCTGCGTACTCGGCGTCGAGCCCTTCGTTGGGCCAGCGGCGAACGCGCAGGCCGGTTGCCCCGTCCGGAGCTTGGTAGGTATCGACATCGCCGCCGCGGCCGCTGTAGATGCTTGGGCCTTCGCGGCCGTCGTTGCCAACGAGCCAGCTCCCGAACCAGAGCATGGTGTCGCCATGTTCGTTCGGCACGCGGGGCCAGTGGACGGTGATACTCGTCATCCGCGGAAAGTCTCCCTGTAGCCGCCTATCATACCCATTCGCGCGGGAAATACACGAGATCGAGGAACGAGTTCACGCGCAGTCCGCACGTTGCGTTCCACGTTCGAGCTATTCCCAGGGGTCGATGATGACCTTCACCGTCTCGGCGGCGCGCAGTTGCTGTTCGAAGGCGTCGTTAATCTGGTCGAGCGGGAAGCGGTGCGTAATCAGCGGATCGACGCGCACCGTGCCGTCCGCGATGAGATCGATCGCTGTCTTGCTGCCATACGGTTTCGCGGTAGCCCGGTTGAACGAGCTGATCACCGAGAGCGTCTTGTGGATGATGCGGTTCGGGTTGAACGGCACCGGGTCTTCGTAGAGCGCGACGAGGACGACCTTGCCGCCGGTGCGCGCCGCGTCGAGGGCGAGGACGAAGGTCTCCGGCCGCCCGGCGCATTCGAGCACGAGGTCCACCGCCGCGCCGCCTTCGCCGAAGAGGTACTTGCCCGGGTGTGTCTCCGCGATGAGCCGTTCCAGTGCGTTCTCGGTGAGCGGATCGATGACCACGTCGGCGCCGAGTTCTGCAGCCAGTTTCGCGCGCAGGGGCGACGGTTCGATGACGATCACGCGCTCCACGAGCGGCTTCAGCAGCTGCAGGCACATGAGGCCGATGACGCCGGTGCCGATGATGACCGCCGTGTCGCCCGGCTGTGGGTCGCCAAGGGCCACCCAGTTCATGGCGCCCATCAGCGGCTCGACGAAGGCGGCCTGCTCGGGCGTCACGTGTGCGGGGATGCGCAACATCCGGCTTGGCTCGACGTCCCGGAAGACGACGTACTCGGCATACCCGCCGACCGACGAGTAGCCGACCATCTCCACTTTCTCGCGGAAGTCGCAGAGGTGGCGCAGGCCCTTGGTACACCAGAAGCATTCGCCGCAGGTCTTCGGCGCGCGTCCGAAGGGGAAGACGCGGTCTCCCGGGACGACGTCGGTCACGGCGTCCCCAACCTGCGCGACTTCGAGGCTAAGCTCGTGGCCCATCACCCAGCCGTCCTCCGCCCAGAGCCCGAGTTTGTAGCCATGGAGGTCGCTGCCGCAGATGCCGCAGACCAGCACCTTCGCGATGAGGTCGTTCGGCCCACAAACGAGGTCCGGCACGTTTTCGATGCGCATATTGCGCGGTCCCCGGTACACAGCAGCCTTCATCAAACCCTCCACGCGCCCAAAGGCGTCGAGCCCGATTCTACGGAGGCGCGAGCGGGGAGGCGAGCAGCGATCACGCGGGTGCCTACCCCAGGCTGGCCAGGACCTCGTCGGTGTGCTCGCCCAGGCGTGGGGGGCGGCGGATTACTGCCGGGGTCTCGCTCAGGTTGTATGGCGGGCCCGGGAACTCGATGCGCGTGTGCAGGAACTCCAGCTCCATTTCGCGGTACCACTCGCGCGCCCGGAGTTGCGTGTTCTCGGCCAGGTTCTTCGGCGTCGAGACCAGCCCGACCAGCAGCCGGCGGCCCTGCCCGGTTTCGTACACCTCGTTCGCCGGCATCGTCGCCACGAACGCCCGGATCAGCTCGTTGATGTGCATGAAGTGCGGCATCGATTCGGCCGCAATCTCCGGGTTACCGATGACGCGCGTGATGTACGCCATGTTGAGCGAGCTGCAGGTGCTCGCGTATGGCTCCTCGTCGAGGTCGCCCTGCATCCCCTTTTCGCGCATCCAGTTCACGAACTCGGTGAACTCGGCGCCGCCGGGGGCGAGCACGAGAATCGAGACCCAGCCGCCATCCTGCGCCTGGTAGATGCCCGTCGCCGGGAGCTGCACTGGCAGCATGCCGAGCTGGCCAGTCCGCCGCCGGTTCTTCTTCTGGAGGTCCCAGGTCTGCATCGCCGTCTCCTGGGACATCGAAAGCGACTCCTGCGCCGAGACATCGACGTACTGACCCTCGCCGGTCGCCTCGGCGTGGAGCACTGCGAAAAGCGTGCCCTGGGCCGCGTGCAGGCTCGCCGAGACATCCGACTGGTTGCCATAAATCTGGTTCGGCGGGTCCGCCAGTTCGCCCGCGAGCGTCATGATCCCGCTCATCGCCTGCCCGATGATATCCGTGTAGGCCCAGGTCGAATGCGGACCCGTCTGTCCGAACCCGGTGACCGACGTGTAGACGAGACTCGGCTTGAGCGCGGAAAGGTCCGCATAGCCGAGCCCTCGCGCGGCCATGTAGCCGAATGGTCGGTCTTCGAGCACGACATCGGCCGAGAGCGCGAGCTTGCGCGCCGCTACCTGGTCCGCCGCCGCATCGAGGTCCAGGACGACCGAGCGCTTCGAGGTGTTGTGGACCCAGAAGCTGATGCTCGTGTCCGGGTTGTCCGGCTCCTTATAGAACGGTGGCGTGTGACGCTGGGCGCCGCCTCCGGGCGGCTCGACCTTGATCACGTCCGCGCCAAGGTCTGCCAGCAGCCGACCCGCGTAGGAGCCGATCTCGTCGGTAAATTCGACCACCCGGAGGCCGGCGAGCGCCTGGTCCGCCATCGACTATGCCCCCGCCGGGACAGCGGTGATGGTCGCGGGCAGCTTCCGGCCAAGGATGTCAGCGGCGCCGTTCACCATGTCCATCAGGATCTCGCCTGCCGGCTTCGACTCCTTCAGGAGCCCCGAGACCTGCCCGGCCGCGTTCATCATCAGCTCCATGCGTCCCGCCTGGCGGAGCGAGTACATGAGGTCGCCGACGAGTACGCCCTGCAGGCCCATCGGCAGCGGCTGGATGCCCGACGCTTCCCACGCCTCGATCAGCGGGTTGGTGACGTTGCGCATGGTCTTGCCGCTATACATCTTCGTGATTTTCGTGTCCTCGTCGATGGCCGCGAGGATGCGCTGCTTCTGGATGTCCGGCTGGTTCGCTTCGTTGGAAACGAGGAAGGCGGTGCCACACCAGACGCCGATCGCGCCGAGGGCGAGTGCGCCAGCTAGGCCACGCCCGTCGCCGATACCGCCGGCCGCGATGACCGGGACCGGCGAAACCGCGTCGATCACCTGGGGCACGAGGGCGAAGGTCGCAATCCGGCCGGTGTGACCGCCCGCTTCGGTGCCCTGGGCGACCACCACGTCAGCACCCGCATCCGCGACGCGCCGGGCGTTCTTCACGTTGCCAACGAGCGAGAGCACCTTCGTGCCATTCGCGTGCAGCCGGTCCATCCAGGCCGCCGGGTTGCCGAGGCCCGAGGCGAAGACCGGGATCTTCTCCTCGATGACCACTTCCATCTGCTCATCCGACATGCCGCCACCGGGCCGCCGCCCGCCGAGCGGGTCCGGCACGGCCGGGGCTTCCTTCCACTCGACGCCGAGATCTTCGGCCATCTTGCGAAGGCGCGTGCGCGTCTCTTCGGGGATAAGTTCACGGGGGTCGCGCGGCATCTCGCCGCTGGCCGCGCCGCCGAGGAAATTTGAAGGCAGGAGGAGGTCCACGCCAAACGGCTTATCAGTCAGTGTGCGAATTTTGCGAATCTCTTCGCGCAGACGCTCGGCATTGAAGCCCGCGCCACCAATCACGCCGAGACCGCCGGCGTTCGAGACCGCAGCTGCAAGTTCGGCGACTGCCGCAGGCGCCTGGCCGCCACCAACGGGCCCCATCCCGGCGGAAATCACCGGGTATTCGATTCCGAGCAGATCGCACAGCGGGGTGCGCAGGACTGGCCGACTCATTGGCTTTGCTCCATTGCGTAGTGGTCCGGGAGTATACGCGTCGAACGGCATCAAGGTAGACTCACGCCGAAAAGAAGAGGAGCGTGAGATGCAAAATGGGAGTGCGCCGAGTTTCAGCCGAGTTTCAATGGAATATTGGAAGGGGAAACACTCGGCAGGTGGAATTTACGCATGATACAGCGTGGACGAAGATCCCCGATGGCCCTGAATCCCGGATGCGAATCCTGCGACAGCTTTCGGACGACGGTTGGGAGTTGGTGAACGCCGAGACCGGAGTTCCGGGGCAACATGGAACGCTCTATTGGTTCAAGCGATTGAGCGTTCAAAAGTAGGCGTCGCCCTTACGAGTGTCGAAGGTGGTCGCCCAGGCGCTGGCCGCTGTCACGCGATTACGGTAGCGTTGGCTTAATGCGAATCGGGCTCATTGCCGACACCCACCTTCCTTCTTTGACGCGCAGTCTCGACGAGCTTGGCCCCGAGATTGGCGATGTCCTGCGCGGCGTCGACCTCATCATGCACGGCGGCGACGTGACCGCGCCCTCGGTCCTCGATTGGTGCGAACAGTTCGCGCCCGTGCTCGTGGCCGAAGGCAACAACGACCTCTTCCACGACCCGCGGATGAAGGAATATCACATCATCGAGGTCGCTGGCTGGCGGATCGGCATGGCGCACGAATTGCGGCCCGAATCGCGGCCGATTTCAAGCCTCCTGCTCTCGGCGCTGGGCGGCAACCAGGTCGACATCCTCATCGGCGGCGATACACACGTCGAACGGCTCGAATATCGCGACGATGTCCTGCTCATCAACAGCGGCAGCCCGATTCTCCCGCATCATCTGTCGACTCGCCTGGGCAGCCTCGGCATCCTCGAAGTGACAAAAGACCGCGTCCACGCCGAGATTCTCGCGCTCGGTCCGAGCGAAGGCCTTCGCAACCCGATAACCCCGCAGCATGTGGTTATCGAACACGGGCGCGTGGTCGAAGCCTCCTATGCCGGCCACCCCATCACCGCCGAGGCGTTCCTCGAGGGGATGGAGAATCGCATCAAGAACCACCAACACCGCCTCGCCGCGGCCGCCGCCCTCGCCGCCGGGTAGTCCGCGCTACAGGCTGGTTCCCGTGGCCGATGTCTCGCTCGCCGGGATGGAATCGGCCGGGACGACCGTGACCGTGCCCTTCGCGCCATCGATGGTCACGAGGTCGCCGCTGCGGATGAGGCGCGTCGCTCCGCGAACATTGACCACCGCCGGCAGCCCATACTCGCGCGCGACCGTGCTGCCGTGGCTGAGCGCGCTGCCCATATCGACCACCAGCCCGGAGGCGAGCGCGAAGAGTGGTGTCCAGCCGGCATCGGTCACTGGCGCGACCAGGATCTCGCCCGGCTGGATCGGCGCATCGGTGCGCGGGTCGAGAATGACGCGAGCGCGCGCCGTCACGATGCCGGGGCTCACGGGCGTGCCGCTGAGCTGCGTCGTGCCCTCCGCGTGGACCTCGGGCGCCATCGGTACCGGCCGGCCTGTGAACCGCTCCGGGAGGATGACGTACCGGTTGCGTTCGTATTCGCGCCGCCGCCGAACTACGGCCGCGCGCAGGTCCATGCCGCCGGCTGTGAGTGACGCCCGCATCTCTTTCTGCGTGATGAAGAAGATGTCGTCCTTCGCGGCAATCGTGCCATGCGACACCAGCCGCGACTGCACCTCCGGCAGGACGTAGTCCGTCAGCCGCATCGCGCGCACAATGACCGACTTCATCCGCTCGCGCATGGTCACGTCCTGCTGCGCCTCCTTGAGCATGTAGGCGAAGCCCAGCCGCTGGACCGGGTTCATCTTCCGCTCGATGCGCTTCGTCAGCCGCTTGCGTTCGCGCTCCTGCCGGTCGAGGGTGGCGGCGGGCGATTGCTCCGGCGCGAGGTCCGCATATGAGCGCACAATCTGGAGCACCGGGGCCGGATCGACTCGCCAGGAGCGCGCCGAGATCTCCATCTCGTTGAGCCCGCGGTGGCCGTGCAACCGCATGAATCGCGTGAAAGCGGTGCGCCATTCCGCCGATAGGTCGGCGTCTTTCGGGTCGAATCCGGGTTCCGCCAGCCGCTCGACCACTCCCGCCCGCTTTGCCGCCTGCGCGAGGTCCCAGAGGTCGAGGCTAATCTGGGCGCTTTCGACGCCACGCATGCCACTGAAGAGCGACGGCGTCGTGCCCTCGGTTTCGTCGCCGAGAATCGGCCGCACGAGTCCCGCGACCCACTCGTAACCGGTCCCGGCCATGCCACTGACGCGCAGATGGACCTTCACGGCCTCGGCCGCGAACGCCATCGACTCCGAGAGCACGCGTTCGAGGTCAGCGTTCGAAATATGGGCATAGGCGAGGTTCTTGACGCGCCCCTCCCACTCTTTCGCCTCGCGGGCACAGTGTTCGATGTCGCGCTTCATCGTCAGCGTCATCTTCAGCAGGAACGGCGCGCTAATCGCCTTGTCCGCGATCGAACGGGCGCTCCCCGGCCGTTTCGAGTTCAATTTTAGCTCGCCACCGAGGAAACGGTGCTCCACTGCGTCGCCGTTCGTGCCAATCGCCCGCTCGGCGACCAGCCGCGTGGCCCCGACATTGAGGAACGCGCGGTTATAGAACACGCCGACGAATTCCGGCCACTCGTGCTTTTTCAGCAGCCGGATCTCCTGGTAGCCGATGGTGTAGGCGGTAGTCGCGTTCTCCTGGAATCCGGTCATCGTGAGCGGCGTCAGTAGCCCCGGCAGCACCTCCTGGACGTTCGCGCTGGTCCACGCGTCGGCATCGCTGGTCGGGGTGTCGAATTCGTTCATCCAGCCGCCGTCCGTCGTCGCCGAGCCGCTGGCAGTGATTGGCCGCGATTGCAGCAACCAGAGCACGCCGCGCGCGAACGCGAATTCGATGTCCTGGGGCTGGCCGAACAGGTCCTCGGCTTCGAGCACGGCGTGCGCGACTCGCCGCCCGGTTTCGAGCGTCAGGACCGGCTGGTTCGGGTGCGATTCTTCGACCACGCGCATGGTTTCGCGCTCGAAGACCATCCGGTCGGCCTCCGCGGTGCCATCGACGAGTGCGTTGCCGCGCCCTTCGACGACTTCCACGACAACCCGCGATTCGTCGCCGCTGACCGGGTCGATGGAGAACGCGACGCCCGCGATCTCGGGTTCGATCATGACCTGGACGATGACGGCGATTGCGGCCGCCTCGGACCCTCCACCGGTTGTCGCGCGGTAGGCAGCGACTGCTTCGCCCTGGACCGACCGCGCACAAAGAGCGATCGCCTCCAGCACGGCGGGCAGTCCGCGCACGCCGAGGAGCGTCAGGTGTTGGCCCGCGAACGAGCGACCGGTGCCGTCTTCATCGACGCCGGACGAGCGAACCGCCACCGAAACGGGCACGTCGCCGAGTTTCTGGAGGGCGGTTTGTACCGCATCGTCGAACTCGGGCACCGGCTGCTGACCGACCACAAAGGGCGCCGCAGCCTCGGCCGTGATGATGAACGCGGGCGGCACGCGAAACCCCGCCGCAGCGAGCCGTGCGAGGCTCGCACCTTTGCCACCAGTCACCGCGACATCCGTGGCGCGCGCATCGTCCAACCAGAGAAGAGGAATCATTCCTGCGAGTGTACGGTGCCGTAGTCCAGATTCACTATGAGCGCGCTACCCAATCGCGAGCAGCCGCTGGGGGCGCCGGGCGGCACTGCGCGCCATCGACGTCGCTTCTTCGATGTGGGGACCAGTGCCGGACACGACCACGAAGCCAAATTCGGCCGCTACCGCCTGCGAGAGCCGGGCGATGTACTGCTCGTTGCCGCGTTCGAGGGGCGAACCGGTGGCGACCGGCACTATCAGCGAATCCTGGCCGATCGTGACCATCAGGCCGAGCTGGTTGCTCAGTTCGGTCGCCATCCGCGCGAGTTCGTCACGAATCTTCGAGCCGTTCGCCGGGAGGAAGGCGATGTCCGGTGCGCGCCGCCGCGCCTCGCCGGATTTCATGCCGATGATGATTCCGCGGCTGGCCGCCTCGGAGGAACGCCCGGCCACCAGCGCGTCGTCGCCGCTGCCATCGAGGAAGACGATGCCCCGCCCGCGCAGCTGCGGATGCCGCCGGCAGGCCAGCTCGGTCGCGAGTTTCGGAAAATAGAGGCAGAGAACGGTCATGAGATGGCCTCCTGCGAGAACATTACAGAACGCTTGTTCTGATCGCAAGGTCATCATGCCAGTTGGTCGCGACAACTCCTGTCGCGGTTGGCGCACTTGCGACACTTCGCGACAGGATTGCGACGCCGGCGTTTTACCCGGCGAGGGCCCGCAAACGGGCCACAATGCCCGGCAACACCTCAAGAACGCGGTCAATCTCGGCGTCCGTGTTCTCCTTGCCAACCGTCAGGCGGAGGGCCGCATGGGCGAGGTCGCTTTCGATGCCCATCGCCGTGAGCACATGCGACGGCTCCGTCGAGCCCGTCGTGCAGGCGCTGCCGGAACTCGCCGCAATGTCCGCCATGTCCAGCGCGAGGAGGATACTTTCGCCCTCGACGTTCCGGAACGAGCAGGAGAAGTTGTTCGGCAGGCGGCCGTCCGGGTCGGCCGGGCCCGTGATAATCGTATCGGGGATGCGCTCCGGCAGGCCGAAGAGGAGCCGGTCGCGGAGGAGGCGGGAGTGCGCGTTCCGCTCCTCCATCTCCTCGATCGCGAATTTGAGGGCTGTCGCGAGGCCGACGATGCCCGCGAGGTTTTCGGTCCCGGCGCGGCGCTCTTTCTCCTGGCTCCCGCCGAGGATCATCGGCTGCCATGGCGTGCGATTCTTGATGTAGAGCAGCCCGACGCCCTTCGGCCCATAAAACTTGTGCGCCGCCAGCGAAAGCAGGTCCACCCCGAGCTTCGAGGGCGTAATGTCGTACGAACCCGCCGCCTGGACCGCATCCGTATGGAAAACGACGTTCGGATTCTTCGTTTTCGCCACCTTCACGGCCTCGGCGATGGGCTGAATCGTGCCGACCTCGTTGTTCGCGGCCATGATGCTCACGACCGTCGTCTCCGGCGTGATCGCCGCCTCCAGGGCGGCGAGATCGACCAGGCCATCCGCGTCCACGGGCAGGTAGGTGGCCGTGAAGCCCTCGCGTTCGAGTGCCTCGACGGCGTGGAGCACCGCATGATGCTCGATCTGCGTCGTGATGATGTGGTTGCCGCGCCCGCGGGCTCGCTGGGCGAAGGCGGCGCCGCGAATCGCCGCGTTGTCCGATTCGGACCCGCCGCTCGTGAAGATAATCTCCTTCATGCTCGCGCCGAGGAGGTCCGCACAGGTCTTGCGGGCGGCATCGAGGGCGTGGTGCGCGCCCTGCCCTTCAAGGTAGATACTCGAAGCGTTGCCCCAGTTCTCGGTGTAAGCGGGCCACATGGCTTCGAGGACACGCGGGTCGGGGCGGGTGGTTGCGGCATGGTCCAGGTAGATTCGCGACATTGTCCCTCCAGCCTAGCCGAATCCCGCGGCCACTACGAGCGCAAGATGCTGTGTCAACGCCCGGTTCTTGCAATCGCGAATGTCA
>JBBSKE010000083.1:0-11033 GCA_038256595.1 Tepidiformales bacterium
GACGGCTGGGCGTGGTTGGCCGGGCGCCGCGGTTCGTTCGCCCGTGACGGCGCCCGAGGCGAAGAATGCGTCGATCTCGGGCTGGGCGAACCCGGCTATGTCGCGCAGTACCCGTTCGGTGTCGGCGCCGAGTGCCGGGGCCGCTCCAATGCCGGATTCGTGCGCACTTGAGAGAAATGGCGTGCGCGGCAGCTTCACGGACTCGCCGAGCTGGGGAATTTCGACGTCGTGGAAGAAGTCGCGCGACTGGAGGTGGACGTCATCAGCGATCTGCGCGACCGAGTTGACCGGCAGCACCAGCAGGCCACGACTCTGCCCTTCGGCGATGAGTTCGGCGCGTGCGTACCTCGCGCAGAGCTGCCGGGTGTAGCCGGAGAGCTCCTGGTTGTGGAGCGCGCGATAGGTGCCGTTCGCCCAGGCCGGGTCGTCCAGGGCATCAGTTTCGAGGTCGCGCTTTATCCAGTCGTGGTAGCGCGGCCAGTTTGGCGGGTGGATGGTAAAGGAGACCCACTCGCCGTCGGAGGCGGTGTAGGTCGTGAACGGGCTCATCGGCACGTTGCGCGAGGGGACCCGGCCGACCCAGCGCAGCCAGCCAGCGTTCGCGGTCTGGATGGTGGTGAAATTGACCGCCTCCTGGAGACTGACGGTCACGCGACCGGGTTCGTGGCCAAGCTGCCGTTCGAACACGAGCGCGAGGGCCGCGTGAGCCGCCGCCAGCGAGAGTTCCTTGTAGCCGAGTTCGCCAGCGGGATGGTTCGGCGGGTCCGCGGCGAAACCGTTCAGACCGAGCAGTCCGCCCGCTGCCGTGCCGATGAGATCGGTCGCCTGGTCGCCCGGTGCATCGCGGCGAAAGACGGCATCGACGACTCCCGGCGCCCCGGACAGCGCGGCAATCGCATCCAGCAGGGCGCGCATCTCCGGTGACTGGCGCAGAGGCGCGATTACCGCGTCGCAGCCGGCGGCGACGCGAACGACCGCCTCGCGCGCCTCGGATGACTGAAAATCGACCGCCACACTTCGCTTGCCCGCATTGAAGAGCAGGTGCGCGAGCCCTCGCTCGACGCCTGCCTCGCCATGGAGGAACGGTCCACGATTGCGAACCGAATCGCCGTGCAGGTCCTCGATGCGCACCAAATCGGCGCCGAGTTCGGCGAGCAGGCGGGCGCCGAAGACGGTTGCGTCGTCGGAGAGGTCGAGAATCGTGACGTCGGCGAGGGGGAGCGAGTTGTCGGGCATCGTAGCGCGCATCCTAGGCAGCGCGTGGCCATTGGTCCACGGCTGGGCCGAGCGCAAACACGCTGTAGGATAGGCAACCGGGCCAGCTCCCCCGGGAACTCGGCCGATTCTCCCGGGGGAACCTCTCGATATGAGCCTGAACAGCCTGCTAATCGCCAATCGCGGCGAGATTGCCATTCGCATCATTCGTGGCGCCGCCGAACTCGGCCTGCGCACGGTCGCGGTCTACTCGGAAGACGACGCGCTCTCGCTGCACACGCGCAAGGCGGACGAAGCGAAGCCGCTCGGGGCCGTCGGGGTCGCCGCCTACCTCGATATCGAGCGAATCATCGCCATCGCCAAAGAATCGGGCTGCGACGCCATCCATCCCGGTTACGGCTTCCTCAGCGAGAACGCCGCCTTCGCTCGCCGCTGCGAGGAGGAGGGGATCACGTTCGTGGGCCCGCGCTCGGAGATGCTGCAGCTCTTCGGCGACAAGGTCCGGGCGCGCGACCTCGCGGCTGGGAGCGGAGTCCCGGTACTCCCCGGAACGACCGGCCCGACGACGGCCGAGGGCATGCAAACGTTCTTCGAATCCCTCGGCGAGGGCAAGGCGATCATGATCAAGGCGGTCGCCGGAGGTGGTGGGCGAGGCACGCGGGCCGTCGAGCGAGTCGACGAGATCGCGGACGCCTTCGCACGCTGTTCGTCCGAAGCGCGCGCCGCGTTCGGGAATGGCGACCTCTATGCCGAGCAGCTCCTCCGCAACGCGCGCCATATCGAAGTGCAGGTCATCGGCGACGGCTCTGGTGCGGTCAGCCACCTCTGGGAGCGGGATTGCAGCCTCCAGCGCCGCTACCAGAAGATCGTCGAAGTCGCGCCGAGCCCGGGACTGCCCGCCGGCCTGCGTGACCGCCTGACGGCCGCAGCCGTGCGCATGGCGGCGGCGGCGAACTACAACAACCTCGGCACGTTCGAATTCCTGGTCGATGGCACGAACCTGGGCGAAGACGCGGATTTCGCCTTCATTGAGGCCAATGCGCGGCTCCAGGTCGAGCACACCGTCACGGAGGAGGTGCTGGGGCTCGATCTCGTGCGCATCCAGCTTGAGCTGGCGAGCGGGAAATCGCTGGACGAACTGGGGCTGCTCCAGGACTCTATCCCGGCGCCCCGCGGCTTCGCGATGCAGGCGCGCGTGAACATGGAAACGATGGATGCGTCCGGCGGCACTCGCCCGACCGGCGGCACCCTGACCGCGTTCGAGGCGCCATCCGGGGCCGGCCTGCGCACGGATACCTTCGGCTACGCGGGCTACAAGACCAGCCCGCGCTTCGATTCGCTGCTCGCCAAGGTCATCGTCCACACGAATTCGAGGCAGTACAGCGATGTGGTCGATAAGACTTACCGCGCGCTCGGCGAGTTCCGGATCGAAGGCGTGGGCACGAATATCCCCTTCCTCCAGAACCTCCTGCGCAACGAGGACGTTCGTTACGGGCGGACGCACACGCGATTCGTCGAGGAGCATGTCGCCGAGATGTTGGCGCCCACGGAATCTGGTCATCGCCAGCTGTTCATCGGGCAGGCGGCGCCAGCGGCTGCGGCTGGACCGCGCCTCGCCGGGGTCAAAGTCGACGCGCGCGATCCGCTGGCTGTGCTCGACTACGGCCGCACCGGCAGCGGTTCAGGTGCGACGGCAGCAGCTCCCGCGCCGGTTGTCACGCCTACGGCTTATGACGCCGATGCTCCTGAGGGCACGACCGCCGTCGGCGCGCCGCTCCAGGGGACCATCGTCCAGGTGGATGTGGCCGAGGGCGACCTCGTACGCGAAGGCCAGCAGCTACTCGTTATGGAAGCGATGAAGATGGAGCACGTCATCTCTGCGAGCGTGAGCGGCATCGTTCGCCAGCTGACGGTCGCCGCCGGGGACACCGTCTTCGAGGGCCACTCGCTCGCCTTCATCGAACCTGCCGAGGTCGAAGCCGAAGCCGAGAACCAGGGCGCAGCCATCGACCTCGATTACATTCGCCCCGACCTGAGGCTGATCCACGACCGGCATGCGGCGGCTCTCGATGAGGCGCGGCCAGACGCGGTCGCCCGCCGCCGGAAGACGGAGCAGCGCACCGCTCGCGAGAATATCGACGACCTCTGCGACCCCGGCACCTTCGTCGAGCATGGCAGCCTCGTGCTCACGCCCGGCACCGGCCTGCCGATGGAGGAAGTGATCCGCAAATTCCCGACGGACGGCATGATTACCGGCGTCGGCAGCATCAACGGCGACCTCTTCGACGAGCACACCGCGCGCACGATGGTGCTTTCGTACGACTACACGGTGCTCGCTGGCACCCAGGGCGCGGTCAACCATCCGAAGACCGACCGCATGCTCGAACTGGCCGAACGCTGGCGGCTGCCGGTCGTCTTTTTCACAGAAGGCGGCGGCGGGCGAGCCGGGACAGGTGGCAACCGCACCGGTGGTTCGAGCGCGAGCAGCAACAGCAACGAGTTCTTCGGCGGCCGCCCGCTCGACACGCCGACGTTCTCGACCATGGCCCGGCTGAGTGGCTCGGTGCCGGTCATCGGCATCAACTCCGGGCGCTGTTTCGCCGGGAATGCGGCGCTCCTCGGTTGCTGCGACGTGATCATCGCGACCGCGAACTCGAACATCGGGATGGGCGGCCCGGCGATGATCGAAGGCGGCGGGCTCGGCGTCTTCCTCCCGGAGGAGGTCGGCCCGATGTCGATCCAGGTCCCGAACGGGATGGTCGATATCGCCGTCGAGGACGAAGCGGAGGCCGTGCAGGTCGCGAAGCAGTACCTCTCCTACTTCCAGGGAGCGGTGAAGACCTGGGACTGCCCGGACCAGCGCGAGCTTCGCAACTGCGTGCCGGAGAACCGCCTGCGCATGTACGACGTGCGCCGGGTACTGGAGACGATGGCAGACACAGGCTCGCTGCTCGAACTGCGGCGTGGTTTCGGGCTGGGCATGATCACCGCCTTCATGCGCATCGAGGGACGGCCAATCGGCGTCATCGCGAACAACCCGGCCTACCTCGCCGGCGCGATCGACAGCGACGGTTCGGACAAGGCGGCGCGCTTCATGCAGCTCCTCGACGCCTTCGACATCCCGATGCTCGTGCTCTGCGACACGCCGGGCATGATGGTCGGCCCGGAAGTCGAGAAGACGGCACTGGTTCGCCACTGCAGCCGCCTCTTTGTGACTGGCGCGAACCTCACCATCCCGCATTTCACGATTGTCCTGCGCAAGGCCTACGGGCTCGGCGCCCAGGCGATGGCCGGCGGCAGCTTCAAGGAGCCATTCTTCTCGGTCGCCTGGCCGACCGCCGAATTCGGTGGCATGGGGCTCGAAGGACAGGTGAAACTCGGCTTCCGCAATGAACTCGCGAACATTTCGGACCCGAAGGAGCGGCTTGATCGCTACCAGAACCTGGTCGCGCGCGCTTACGAACGCAGCCGCGCAATCCACCAGGGAGTCTCGTTCCAGGTGGACGACGTCATCGACCCTGCGGACTCCCGCCACTGGCTGGCGAATGGCCTCCGCTCCGTCCCGCCGAAACCACAGCGGACGGAGAAGAAGCGCCGCAACATCGATACCTGGTAGCCGTGTCGCGTCGGCCTATCGGGAAGTCAGGAGGCCGAGGCTACGAAGCGGCGACGCCAGGCGACCATTTATAGATGCGCGCGGTACTTTCGCCCATCAGCATCGCGCGCTCCGAGTCCGATATCAGGCCAGTCGAGCGGAACGGTTCAACGCCCTGTTCGTAGGTCAGGATGTTCGATGCGCGCGTCCAGTCCGTGCCCCAGAGGCAGCGTTCGAAACCGAAGGCCCGGAATACCTGCTCCAGCGGCGCCCAGATGTCGGGATACGGGTAGGGCTGGTGCGAAAGGGTACACGCGCCCGAGACCTTGATGGCGACGTTGTCGAACTGCGCCAGTGCGAGCACTGCCGGGAGGTCCGCGAACGGCTCGGCAGGCGCTGGCGGGTAGAACGGCTGGACGAGCCCGAGGTGGTCTACGACGAGTTGCGTGTTCGGGTGGCGGCGCGCGAGGTCATCGATGAGTGAGACCTGTCCCCAGCTAAGGACATTTACGGGAAGGCCGTGCTCGCCCGCAGCCTGGACGATGCGGTCAACCCCGGCGTCACCCGGCGCCAGTTTCCCGCCGGTGTACTGCTGGCTCATCATGATGCGCGCGCCGACAACACCGGGCGTGGCGGCCCAACTGGCGACCGCGTCGGCGGCATCCGCCTGCGTGGGGTCGAACGGTTTCACCAGGCCAAAGCGGCCGGGGTGACGGGCATGAACCTCAAGCACGTAGCTCGCGTCGTAGCGGTAGAGGCTGTACGGCGAGACGAGAATGGCGCCATCGACGCCGACAGCGCCCATCGCTGCCACCATCTGGTCTCCGGTGACCTCTTCGGGCCCGGCGAGCGTGCCCACCCAGGGCCGCTCGGGATGATTCCGCTCGTAGGCATGAACCTGGCTGTCGATGATGGGCATGTGGCCGTCCTCCGTGCTGTCTCGCGACCAGCGACATGCGCAGGCCCGGCGGGGCATCTTCGATCGCCAGCGAAAGCGACGCAAGCCCAAACGGTGCGAAAGCCTGGTGGGTCCGCTGTCTAATGGCTCGGAAAGCTACCCATCGATGCAGCGTGGGGCGGCCCCAATTAGCTTTTCGCGAGTTCGTCGATCATGGTTTGGGTTTCGGCGATGAACCCCTGTGCGCCCATGGCGGCAAACGCATCGAGCGATTCGAACATCAGTGCGCGGCCATCTTCGCTGCGGCCCTGGCGGTGCGCGAGGCGGCCGAGATTGCGCGTGGCGAGCGCCACGCCGATTGCATAGCGGGCGCTCCTCCAGATGCGCAGGGCGTCGCGGAAATACGGCTCGATAGATGCGATTTCGGTGGAATTGCCCGAATCGAGAACAGCCTCACCGATGTTGTTCAGCGCGGTCGCCTCGCCGATGACGTCGCCGGCGCGCGCGAAGGCATCGCGAGAACGGATGTAGAATTCGCCCGCTGCCGTGAAGTCGCCGGAGTAGTGCGCGTCCACCCCGAAGTTATTCAGCAATCTCGCCTGTCCGACGAGGTCGCCGGTGGCCTCGTAGAGTTCGAGAGCGCGCTCCAGGTGTGACCGTCCGGATTGGCCCATTCCGCGAAGGGCGATACCAAGCAGCCGGTGCGCATGGGCGATCGCTCCCTGTTTTCCCTCCGCTTCGACCAGGGGAATTGCCCGCCGCGCGAAGTCTGCGCACTCCCGGTAGCGCCCCTGGCGGTAGCGAACGCCAGCGTAGGCGATCAGGGTCTCGCCGAGGTCGGAGGTTTCTGCGGCGTCTCCGCGCAATCGCCCGTATTCGCGCATGCCGCGGGACAGCCAGCGCAACGCCTGGCCGTATTCGCCCCGGAGCTCTTTTATGAGTCCTCGCTTGCGGGCCACGCGCAATCGCGCTTCGGCGCTTTCGAACAGGCTCGATGCGCGTGTGAGTGCTGAGCTGGCGTCTTCAAGTTCGCCACACAGTTCGAGCATGTCCCCCAGCGCTTCGTAGACTCGGGCCAGCTCGTAGCCGTGTACTTCGCCCAGGCGGCGGCCGCTATCCAGGGCCGTGCGATAGAATTCTGCCGCTTCGACGGTGGCGTATTTTGCACGCGCCCTATCGCCGGCCGCCGCGCCATAGGTCCATGCGCGGTCGTGCATAAGCGCTCGCGAAAAGTGGATGGCAAGCAGTTCGGCCTCGCCCGCCGGATCCTGGCTTCGCTGCTCGATGAGGCCGCCAACCCGCTCATGCAGCTCCCGGCGTCGGCGATAAGAGAGCCCCTCGTAGGCGGCATCCCGGAAGAGGCGGTGGCGGAAGCGGTAGGTCGATTCGCCGGCCGGCTCGACGATGGTGCGAAGAGCCGACCACTCCACGTCGGAGAGCGAATCGTGGAGCAGCGTGCTATCGAAGACGGCGCCGATGACCGCGGCCTCCCGCAGCGACTTCCGCGTGGCCGGCGGAAGGTCGTCGATGCGCGCGGCGATGACCGCCTCCAGCGTCGATGGGAGATCGGCCTCCGCGCCAGCCCGGGATGCCACGGAGACGAGTTCGATAATGAACAGCGGGTTGCCGTCCGCGCGGTCAATCGTCTTGCGGAGGCCGAGTCGCGAACGTCCGAGGCTGTCCGCGACGATGTTGCCCAGGGTGTTCGCGTCTGCTGCCGTGAGCCTGTCGAGCGCCATCGTGGTCCAGGTGGAGTCGGCGGTCTCGCCGGGCGTTGGCCGCGTAATGCAGACGAGGAATCTCGCGGCGGGTGCGCAGTCTGTCAGTGCTCGGAGCAGACTTTGCGAGGCGTCGTCCAGGAGGTGGGCATCGTCGAAGACGAACAGCGCGGGGCCAGCGACCGAGGCGGTCACGAATTCGGCCACTGCCTGTTCGAGGCGGGCGCGGCGGAACTGCAAGCCGATTGCCTCGGTTTCGGGCGTCGACGGCATCGCGATGTCCATCGCGACGCCAATCAGCGGCGCCCAGGGGAGCAAGTCCGGTGCGACTTCGCGAATCCGGCCTTCGAGCAGCGCTGCCGGGCTGTCTCCGGCGCTTGCATCGAGGTGGGCCGCTCCTCGGAGCATGTCCCGGACGGCGAGGTACGGCGACTTCGAAGCATAGAGTCCGGTCCCGGCGCGGAAGACCGGGATTCCGAGAGCGGCGGCATAATCGCCGAGTTCTTCCAGGAGCCGCGTCTTGCCCATCCCAACATCGCCGGTCAGTTCGACGACTCCCCCTTCGCCGCGCGCCACAGCATTGAGATGATTGCGCAGGATGGCCACTTCCGCCTGCCTGCCGACCAGCCGAACGCGGCCCTCCCGCGCTGGACCGCGTCTCCCTCGTACCTGTCCGATTGCGGCTGCCTGGACGGGCCGGGACTTGCCTTTGACGAAAAAAGGCTCTTGCTCTTCGAAGTCGAACGTTGCCTGCGAGTTCGCAAGCACCTCCGGCGTTGCGAGAATCTGGCCAGGCTGCGCGCGTGACATCACCCGCGCGGCGAGGTTCACCGCATCGCCCATCACGGTGTAGCTGCGGCGGAACGGTGCGCCCACATCGCCGGCGAAGACATGGCCGAGGTTCACCCCGATGCGCACAGTCAGCGCGGGTTTGGCTTCGAGGATTGCCCGGGCCGTCAGGAGCATGCGCTCAGCGTCGTCGCCTTCCAGCTCGGGGGCTCCCGCGGTGAGAATGACTTTGCCTCCATCTGCGTCGATATCCGTCGATAAGAAGCACACGCGCATTTCGGCCGCGGCCTCCTGAATGATGACGATCAGTTCCGAGATTGCGTCCGCGACTGCCGCCGGAGATTGCTCGGCGAAGAGGCCATCGACGCCGGTGAACTTGATAAAGCTCACGACAACGGGGCGGTGTTCTGCTTCGGACCAGCCAGTACCGAGGTAGGGGCGAAAGGCCAGGGGAATACAGAGCTGGGCGGTTTCTGCGTCGAGAGTCACGGGGTCGAACTCGAGGCGCTCGGCATCGGGTCTTCGGGCCAGGAGAATGCCGGGGCCCTTCTCTTTGCCCCACATCGAACGCGGCAGCTGCCGGGCGGTCTCGGGCGAAATAAGAATCTCGCCGGCCTCCGCAGTGCTCTCCATGCTGACCGTTCGCGTTGCGTGGGGGCCAGTTACGACGAGCTCGCGATGGCGGCCCTCGACGACGATGAAATCGAAGGCGCCGGAGTGAATGCCGACCGACATCTTCAGCGGTGGGACACCGACTGCGGCGCCGACGCGCTCGCGACGCAGGTCGAGGCGCATCTCGGCGGCGGCGCGGCAGCCACGGTTTGCGTGCGCCGGGCCTGTGAAGAACAGGAGCAGCGCGTCGCCGCCGAACTTCAGGAGGTCGCCCGCATAGGAGACGGCGATCGTGAGCAACCGCTCGAAGCATCCGTTGAGCAGGTCAGTGATCTCTTCGGCGCCGATACGGCCGTGCTCCGCGAGCCGTTCAGAGAGCCGGGTGAATCCCGAGATATCCACGTAGACGAGGGTGCCATCGACCTGCTGATGCGCTGGACCGTTCGCCGGCCAGGTCGCGAGCAGACGCGGCACATACGGAAGCAGGGCAGCACCATCCAACACAGCTTCAGCCTGTGACACAGTCATTAGCTCAGTATCATAGGCGCTGCCAGGAAAGATGACGTGATCGACGGTCATTGCGTTATGTGATGCGACATTCGGCTCGAATCGCCGCCGGTCCGGCGTCACGACACACGATCTTCATCGAATGCGACGGCAAGATCCGGGAGTATGTCTATATTTCAGAAGGTAGGATGCAGTCACGAGACCAGGCTGGCCGGCCAGGCAGACGGCGTTTGCGGAGAATTTGCATGTCGAATCACATAACACTTCGGAGCGTACGCTCGCGTGCGCCGTTAGCAATCCTTGCCCTGGCGATCATTATTGGTGCGGCGGTCGCGGGCGCGGGCGTCCAGCCGCGATACGCGCTGGCGGATACCTTCGTTGTTAATACGACCGAAGACAGCGTAGACGCCGACCTTGGTGATGGCGTTTGTCTCGATGCCAGCGGCAGGTGCAGCCTGCGTGCGGCCATCATGCAGGCCAACCAGCAGGTCGGTCCACACACGATCGAACTAGGAGCGGGCACCTACCGGCTGACGATTCCGCCGCAAGACTTCGACGACCTGGACGACAACGGTGGCGACCTCGACCTCCTCCAGAACTACACGATCACGGGCGTCGGGCGCCTCGCGACCACCATCGACATGGGTGGGATTCACCGCGCGTTTCACGTGTTCCAGAGCAGGACCGTCAATTTCAGCAACTTCCGCATCGTGAATGGGAACCTGCCGAACGTGGGCGATATCCAGGGTGGCGGCGCCATCCTGAACGACCGGGGCACAGTGACCATCACGGACATGGGGTTCGAAGCAAACGCGGCCCCGCAGTTTACTTTCAGCGGCGGCGCAATTCTTACCTACGGGCCGAGTACGACGACCATTTCAGCGAGCAGCTTCAGCACGAACACCGCGTCGTTCGGTGGTGGCGCCGTTGCGACCGCCGGCGCCGATGCAGTGCTGATAACTGATGGCAGCACGTTCACGGCGAACAGTGCGACTGCCCCGACCGCTGGTGGTGGCGCGCTCTATCCAAACGGGACGACCACGATTGCAAACTCGACGTTCGTCAGCAACACCTCTGCCGTCGGAGGGGCAATCCACAGCAATAGCCCGACAATCGAAATTGTGAACAGCACATTCGTGAACAATACGGCCGAGAACAGCGGCGCCGTGGATAACCGACTGGGGAACATGCAGATTTTCAACAGCACGTTCTTCGGGAACCAGGCGACTGGCCCCTTCGAATTCGGCGATTCCGTCGGCAACCAGAACCAGGGCGGCCAGGTAACGATCACTCGGTCCATTCTCTCCGGGGCTACAGCGAACAACTGTCGCGGAATCATCCAGGACGGAACCGAAAACATCACCTGGCCCGCGGGCGCGAACTGTCCCGGGCAGAATATCGACCCACTCCTGGGCGAGCTCGGGAACTACGGCGGCCCTACCCGAACTGTGCCGCTCCTGGCGGGCTCTCCTGCCATCAACTTCTCAGAGGGCGACTGCCCCGGCGCGCCCGTCTCCGGGCGCGACCAGCGTGGCGTTCGCCGGGTGGGGAACTGCGACACCGGCGCGTTCGAAGCGGCCGGGTTCGTGGTCAACTCCACGAATGACGGTGCCGACAACCACGTTGGCGACGAAATCTGTGAGACGTCCACACCCGGCGAATGCACCTTGCGTGCCGCAATTGCGGAAGCGAATGCAAC
>JBBSKE010000084.1:0-11031 GCA_038256595.1 Tepidiformales bacterium
GTGCTGCGGCGTCCCCGTAGCGGGTCGTTTGTAATATCTCGTAGGGCGGCTCCCGGATTATCTTCTGGACTTGAGGTTCGCTGCGCTGGTAGAACTAGCCTTACGCGATCTATTGGCTCCCTTCGGCCAATCTATAGATCGCGCGGAGGGGATTTATGGCTCAGAAGAATTTCACTCGACGGCGCGCCCTGCAATCCATGGGCGGCGGAGCAGCATTGCTGGGGACGAGTGTCCTCGTGGGCTGCGGCGGAGATGACGACGACACCGGAGATAGTCCGACGGCGGGGGCTGGCACGCCCGTTTCCGTCGACACGCGGCCAACCGCTGTCCCGGATGTGGTCATCAAGAAGGGCGGCACGCTCAAGGTCAACATGAGCGCCGACCCGACTGGCCTCGACCCGAGCACCTCGCGCGGCGGCAACGACCACCACTGGCTCTACAGCATTTTCGACAACGTGGTGAACAACGACCCGAAGTTCCAAGTCTCCGAGGGGATCGCGAACAAGTGGGAAATTGTCGACGACCTCACGGTTGCCCTGACCATCCCCGAAGGTGCATTCACCTACCACGATGGCACGCCGTTCGCCCTGAGCGACATTAAGTACACCATCGAACGCCACCTCGACCCGGCGACCAAGTCGTTTGCAGCGGGCTCCCTGAGCAGTGTCGACAAGATCGAAATGCCGGACGCCACGCACGCGGTCATCAAGCTCAAGACGATTACGGCCTCGCTTTACACGATTCTCGGTGACCGCGCTGGCATGATTATGTCGCCGACACCGACAAACAAGGCGGGCGCCGATTTCACCAACAAGCCCGTCGGCTCCGGACCCTACAAGCTCGACAGCTGGGACCTGGACGCTGCCGCGAAACTCTCGAAGTTCGCCGGCTACCGCATCAAAGACTACCCGCACATGGACGGCATCGAGCTCCAGGTGGTGCCGAACTCCTCCGTGCAGTTCGCGAACCTGCGCAGCGGCAACGCCGACCTTATCTTCGTCGATGCGAAAGATGTCTCGGCTGCGAAGTCGGACCCGGCAGTCCAGTTCGTGCAGTACCCGAGCACGGCGTACTCGCAGGTGAACATGAACATCTCGCAGGCGCCGTTGAACGACATTCGCGTCCGCCAGGCTCTCACCTACTCGCTGAACCGCAAGGCGATCCTCGATGGCATCTACTTCGGCGTTGGCGAACTCGCCAATGGGCCGATCACTGGGGCCAGCTGGGCGTACAACCAGAACCTCAAGCCGATCGAAGAAGACCTGGCGAAGGCGAAGCAGCTCCTCACTGCAGCCGGACACGAAAACGGTCTCGAATTCGACCTCCTCATCACCGCCAACGAGACGGACACGCCGCTTTCGGCGATGTTGAAGTCGCAGTGGGAGCGCGTCGGGATCAAGGTGAACCTCGTCTCGCGCACGTCAGAACAGGCGACCGTGGAGTATCGCGAACAGAAGTTCCCGATGTTCCTCGTCGGTTTCTCCGGCCGCGCCGACCCGGACCTCACGATCTACGACAACTTCCACAGCACGGGCGCATTCAACCGCGCTTCGTTCAACAAGTCGTACACTCTCGAAGAGAGCCAGAAGACGCTCGACGAGAAGATCGTCAAGGCGCGCCAGATCTACGACCAGGCCGCCCGCAAGCCGATGTACGACGACATCCAGAAGCAGCTCGTGGAAAACGCGCACTGCATCCTCTTTACTCACCGCTCGAACCTGATCGGTATGAGCAAGCGCGTCCAGGGCTTCGTGCCGTATGGCGACGGGAAACTGCGACTGCATCAGCTCTGGCTTAATTCGTGAGTGGGTACATCATCCGGCGTGGCCTGAACGCCATCCCGGTCCTGATTTTCGTCTCGATCATGGTCTTCATGCTTACCAATGTGATGAGCGGCGACCCGGTCGAGGCGATCTCAGGAGGCTCGGAGGCGAGCCTGACGCCGGAAGCGATCGAGCAGCTTCGAGAAGAACTCGGGCTCAACTCGCCGCTCCCGGTGCAATACCTCAACTGGCTCGCGGATGCGGTGCGTGGTGACCTCGGCAACTCGATCACCACGCGCCGCCCCGTCACCGAGACCATCATCGACCGGCTGCCGACAACCCTGCAGCTGGCGCTGGTGGCCTGGTTCATCGGCGTGGCCATCTCCATCCCGCTGGGGATTATCGCCGGCGTGAAGCGAAACACCTGGATCGACCACATGGCGACCGTCATCGCGCTCGGTGGCGTCGCCATGCCGGCCTTCTGGATGGGCCTGATGCTGATCCTCGTGTTCGGCGTCTGGTTCCAGTGGCTGCCGCCGTCTGGATTTGTTTCGGTCTTCGATAACCCGGTGGATTCGGCGCGATATCTCCTTCTGCCGGCGGTGACGCTCGGTCTGCACCAGACAGGCTCCCTGACCCGCCAGATGCGCTCGAGCATGGTCGAAGTTCTCAGCCAGGACTATGTTCGAACGGCGCGCGCGAAGGGCCTGAAGGAGCAAAGCGTCATCCTCCTGCATGCGCTGCGAAATGCGACCCTCCCCGTCCTCACCGTGCTCGGCCTGCAGGCAGGAGCGCTGGTTGGCGGCACGGTTGTCATCGAGCAGGTGTTCGCTATCCCGGGCATGGGGCGACTCGCGCTCACTGCGGTGCTCTCGCAGGACATCCCGGTTATCCAGGGCGTGGTCCTGGTCGCTGCCGTCGCGGTACTCGCCGCGAATCTCGTGACCGACCTCCTCTATGGCGTGCTCGACCCGAGGATTCGCTATGGCCGTTGACGCACAGACGCTCGCCAGCTTCAGCCTCTATGAGACGCCAAGCCGGACGACTCGCGCCGTTCGCGCCATGAAACGCGCGCCGGTCGGGACGTTGGCCCTCGCGGTCATCGTGCTCCTCGCCCTCCTGGCCATTGCAGCGCCCGTGTTCGCGCCCTACGACCCCCAGGCCCAGGATTACAACGCCCTGCTCCAGTCGCCGAGCGCGGACCACCCATTCGGGACGGACCGCGTTGGACGCGACCTGCTCAGCCGGGTCATCTATGGCACGCGAATCTCGTTCATGGTCGGTGTGGTCGCAGTCGGCGTTGCGCTGGCAATCGGCACACCGCTCGGGCTCGCGGCCGGCTACTTCCGCGGCGCTGTCGACGAGCTGATCATGCGCGTGCTGGACGCCTTCATCGCCTTCCCGGGCATCATCTTCGCGCTCGCCATCGTGGCCGTGCTGGGTTCGAGCCTGACCAACGTCATGCTCGCGATCGGCATCACATCGGTTCCGATTTTTGCCAGACTGACGCGCAGCCAGGTGCTGTCCCTCCGCGAGCGCGACTATGTGCTCGCGGCGACCTCCACAGGTGCGTCGGACTTCCGGGTCATGGCGCGCCACATCATGCCGAACGCGACATCGCCGCTGATTGTCCAGGCCACCCTTGGACTGGGATTCGCGGTGCTTTCAGAGGCCGGCCTTGGCTACCTCGGCGTCGGCGTGCAGCCGCCAACTCCCACCTGGGGCAGCGACCTCAACCAGGGCTCGCCCCTGCTCGAACGCGCTCCCTGGCTCTCTATCGCACCCGGACTGGCGATTTTCGTCCTCGTCCTTTCCTTCAACCTGCTGGGAGACGCACTTCGCGACCAGCTCGACCCGCGGACGCGCAAAGCCTAGGCTTCGCCCGCCCGCTCCAAAATTCGCCAGCGGAGACTGCATTTTGAATGAGGCACCGCTCGCGGGCATTCGTGTGCTCGCGATGGAACAGGCAGTAGCGCTGCCAGTCGGCACTCGCCACCTCGCAGATATGGGCGCCGAAGTAATCCGCGTCCAATCGCATGCGCGCGGCGCGGCCGGACTCGCCCAGATTGACCTCACCCGGAACAAGCGGCAGCTCGCGCTCGACCTCGGGAAGCCGGGCGCTTCGGAAGCATTTCTGCGGGTAGCGGCGAACTGCGACGTGGTCGCCCACAACTACACGCCGCGAGTGGTCCGCCAGTTCGGAATCGACTACGAGAGCGTCCGCAAGGTGAAGCCGGACATCATTTATGTCTCGCTGACCGGCTTCGGCACCACCGGGCCATGGGGCGAACGGCCACTCTTCGGGCCGGGCGCCGAGGCTGTCTCGGGACTCAACGAACTCATTGGCGATACCGACGGCTGGCCCGGCCGCCCCGGGACAATCGTCTATGCCGACACCACCTGCGGGCTGAACACAACCTTCGCCGTCATCGCTGCGCTCGAAGAACGCGACCGCACGGGCAAAGGCCAGCACATCGATATCTCGCTCTACGAAACGCAGGTCGCGATGCTCGGGCCGGTGCTGGTCGAAGCCGAACTTGGCGCGAAACCGGTTCGCGTGGGCAACGGCAACGCGACCTTCGCCATCCACGGCGTCTACACCTGCCGCGGGCTCGACCGGCACGTCGCAGTCGCCGTTCGTCATGACCAGGCCGAAGCGCTCAAGTCCGCACTTGGGCTCGACGAAGCCACCGAGGAGTCCCTGGCCACAAGAGTCGCCGATTGCGATTCCGCCGAGGTTGCCGCGCTCCTCCAGGCTCAAGGAATCGCCGCCACGCCGGTGTTCGACGCCAGCGACACAGCCGCCGACCCGGATTTCTGGTCACGCGGGTACTTTGGCATCGTCGAACGCACGACCGCCGGCTATTCGGGCCAGTACCCGCACCTCGGGCCGGCCTGGGGCAGCGGACCTGTCGTCCCGGTCGAAGAATCGCGCGCGCCTGGCGCCGACAGCGCCGCCATCCTCCAGGAACTCGGCGGCTACTCGGCGGACGAAGTCGAGGACCTCTTCCAGCGCGGGGTGACAGGCGTAATGGACCCCGGCGGCCCGGCGCGGAAATCGAACGACCCGCTCCGCGTTGTCCGTGGCGAGCTTTCGCGCGCCGATGAGAAACACGACGCCTGGCGCGATGCCGCTCGGGCTGCGGGGCGGCTCTCATGAGCGCGCCACGGGCCCTCGATGTCGGAACCGGCGTAGGCGCCGGCTACACAAGCCGTCTCCTGGCCGAAGTTGGCTGGGATGTTGTAAAAGCGGAGCCTCCTGCCGGCGATCCCCTCCGGCAGGAGGCATCCCGCTGGGGCGGCTTCGAAGGCGGCGCGTTCACCTTCGCCAACGCCGGCAAACGCAGCGTTTCGGTCGACGAGGCGACGCTTCGCACCCTCGCCAGCGCTGCCGACGTGGTAATCGGTGACTTTTCGCATGCAGGGTTGGCCGCGATGGCTCTCCCCGAGGACGCGTATCAGACGCTGACTCCGAAGCGAGCGATTACCTCGGTCAGCGCTTTCGGATTGACCGGCAACCGCGCCGGGTGGGCCTCGACCGACCTCATCGTGCAGGCGGCCAGCGGGCTCATGTTCCTCACCGGCGAATACGACCAGCCACCGATGCAATTGTCCCCTCACGCGGGGGCGATTACGGGCGGTATCGCTGCGGCCTCGGCAACGCTGCTCGCCGTTCGCTCGTCTCGCAAGGACGGCGGGCTCCGGCGCGTCGATTCGTCGTTGGTCGAAGCAATGGCGGTGAACACCGCCGCGCAGGTCAGCGACTACGTCTACAACGGTGCGGTCGCGCGACGCGAAGCTCGTGTCAAAGGTGGGCTGCGAATGGTCCCGGCAAGCGACCGGTTCATCTATTGCGCGCCCGGCGCGGTCTCCAGCATGCGCATGGACGGCGTCGCCCAGCTGCTCGATGAGCCCCGGCTCGCGGAGGAACGCTTCCAGACGGCCGAAGGACGCATGGACAACTTCGACGAGTTCGTCTCGCTCTTTGTGGAGCCGTTCAAGCGGAAGACGGCGCAGGAGTGGTTCGAAGGCGCAGAAGCGCTGCATATGACGTTCGCGCTCGTGCAGACCGTTGATGACCTCTTCAATTGCCCCCAACTACAGGAGCGAGAGCTCCTGCGAACGACGGAGACTCCCGGCGGCCAGCAGGTTCGCATGCCGGGCAGGCCATTCCGAATCACCGGCGGCCCGGAGCCGGCGACCCTGCCAGCCCCGGCCCAACCGGGGATGCACACCAGCGAAGTTCTCGCCGAATGGATCGGCGAGCGTCAATAGAAGGAGCACACACATGGTCAGCACTGCAACCCACGTAGAAAACCACTTCCTGGCGTGGATGGACAACCCGAACGACCCGACCCTTTCGAACCAGATCCATGCCGCCGACGGCGCCCGCCAGTACGGCTTCCAGGCCGCTCTCGTTGGTGGCGTCACGGTCTATGGGTGGACGGTCCCGACGATTCTCGAAGCTGCGGGCGAGTCCTGGCTCGACAACGGCTGGGCTGAGGTCCACTTCCGCCGCCCGACCTACCCGGGGGACGAAATGACCGTCCGCGCCACGCCAGTCGAGAGCACCTGGGAGCTTTCGGCCGAAAAGCAGACCGGCGAGACCTGCGTGCGCGGCTCATTCGGGCTCGGTGAGGCGCCGTGGCTCGGCATGCTCGAGCGCTCTTCGCATCTCGAGGCAGACCCGGTGCAGGAGAATCGCCCCTGGCTGACGCTCGAGAACGCGCCAATCGGCAAGGACCTCTGCACGATGCCCCTCCTGATCACGCCGGACGAGGCGCGCGAAATCGCAAACAAGCAGCTTCGCGAGACGAACCCGCTCTTCACGGGCGACGCGCCGCTGGTCCACCCGTTCAGCCTCGCCCGCAACATGATCTCGCTGCTCGCCTATTCCTATGACTACGGCAAGCCGGCGATTCATGCGAGTTCGCACATCCAGAACCTTGGGCGCATCAAGGCCGGGCAGCCGCTCCGCATCAGCGGCCGCTTCGTCAACGCCTACGAGCGGAACAGCCACCATTACGCGGTGACGGACGGCGTCTTCATGACCGAAGACGGCCGCGAAGTCGCGCGCATCCGGCACACGAACATCTTCAAGGTCGCGAAGCGCGAAAACGCGTAGCTCCCGGCCACCAGCAAAGTGCCACGAAACGCCCGGTGCCTCAGTCCACCGGGCGTTTCGTTTGTCGATCAGGCCGACCGATTTCGGCTCCGGAACACCAGCCAGGCGGCGCCCGCCGCAGCCGCGCAGGCGAGACCAGCGAGGCTAAGCGGCAGCCAGTCGAATCCTCCGGGGTCGTCCTCGACACCCACAGAGGACGCGACTTCGAGCGGTAGGCTGGGCTCGGCCGCCGTGGTCGCAGTCGCGGATGGCGCGGCGGCGACGGCGCCGGTCATGCGTCGAATTTCGGCGAGTGTCGGCTGGTCGCCCGTGAGATATCGCTCGTTCACGGAGATGATCGCTTTGCCCCAGGCGGCCGCCCGGAATTCGGCGACTCCGAACTCGTCCGGGCGCAGGAAGGCGAGGTACTGGACGCCTTCCCGCAGGCCGCGCCTGCCCGATTCGAGCTTCGGCTCGCAGTTTTCGAGTTCGTAGTCAGAAATCCAGTGGTCGTTCAGGCTGATGGTGCCGCCGGCCGAAAGGCCGCCAGCGAGAACATCGTCGATGCGCACGACGACTTCTCCGGCGATGGTTTCGCCACTGAGCGGCGGCGAGCTGACCACGGTGATAAGCGCCACGCCTGAGGCCGCCAGGGCGGTGTAGTTCAAGATTTGGGCAGGATTGAAGACGTGCGGCGGTTCACAACCGAGCGATGTCTCCAGTGCTGCGACGTCCGCGATCGGGGCGGCCGAGGGTTCGATGACCGTTCGCTTCACGGCATCGAGCGATACCGCAGGACCTGCTCCTGGCCACATCGGCATCGGCGCGAAATCGTCCGGCGGGACGTCGAAGGCGGCGTAACTCGACCAGCCGACCTGCCAGAGTCCGTCGAGCTGCTTCTCCATGAACACCAGCGAACGTTCGCCATCCTTGAAGCGGAAGCCGGAATGGAAGTCCTCTTCGTATGGGCTGCAGGCGAACCGCGTGTAGGTCTGGCGGTTGTCGAATTTGTGGCGCGCGCCGACGTCGGTGCCCTTCAGCGACTCATCGACGACGAGCGTTGCTTCGTACTCGCCGGTTTCGATCCATGTCCCGATGGCGATGATTGGCGTTCGTTCGACGAGGCCGGGGATCTCGCGCGCTGATAATCCGACGAGGGAGCACGCCTGCGCGCTCGGTGGCGGCTGGAGCGTGGCGCCGAAAAGGAGCGCCACGAGGGCGAGACCGGCAACCGCTACTGCACTTCTCATATCACCCAAGACGCCGGCCGAACCGAAAAAGTTCCCTTTCGCAACTGTCCTGCGGGCGTATTCTCGGGACGTACATGTCGTTTGCCTGGAGCGAAAGACCCAATGAGCCATATTGGCATGATACGTTCGACCGTTGGCAGGATTGTCGGCAGGTGGCATCCTTCCCGGATACGGCAGCAATCGCGGCCCACTCGACAGGCAGGACTCCCATGACAGCAACTGACACTTCCGTCCGCCCCCAACAGGCGAAAACCGAGCATTTCGACGTTCTCATCGCCGGGGCAGGCATCTCCGGAGTTGGTGGGGCGTACCACCTCAAGACGCAGCGGCCGGGCACGAGCTTCGTGGTCCTTGAAGCGCAGGGCGGCTTCGGCGGCACCTGGCGCACCCATAAGTACCCCGGCATCCGTTCCGACAGCGACCTGCACACCTTCGGCTACCGCTTTAAGCCGTGGACGAGTGCGCCGATTGCCACCGCCGAAGAGATCAAGAAATACATGGGCGAAGTAATCGAGGAGAACAGCCTCGGCCAGTACATTCGCTATCACCACAAGATTACCTCCGCGAAATGGTCGAGTAACGACAACACCTGGACCATCGAAGCGACGAAAACCGAGACCGGCGAGCGGGTGCGGTTCACCTGCAATTTCCTCTGGATGTGCCAGGGCTACTACCGGCACGACCAGGGGTACACGCCCGAATGGGAAGGGATGAGCGACTTCCAGGGGCAGATTATCCACCCCCAGACGTGGCCTGAGAATCTCGATCTCAAGGGTAAGCGCGTGGTGGTCATCGGCTCCGGCGCGACCGCGGCGACTGTGGTGCCGGCGATTGCGGACGACTGCGCCCATGTCACCGTGTTGCAGCGCTCACCGACCTACTTTATCCCCGGGCGCAACCGGATCGACCTCGCCGAAACGCTGCGCGAACTCCAGGTGGACGAGTCCTGGATCCACGAGATCGTGCGCCGCAAGATTCTGCACGACCAGGCAGAGTTCACGCGCCGCTCGATCGAGGAGCCGGAGAAGGTGAAGCGCGAGCTGCTCGCCGGCGTCCGCGCCCACCTCGGCCCGGATTACGACATGGAGAAGCACTTCACGCCAAACTACCGGCCGTGGCGCCAGCGCATCGCCTTCGTCCCCGATGGCGACATCTTCAAGGGCATCCGCGAAGGCAAAGCCTCGGTCGTGACCGACGAAATTGAGCGGTTCGTGCCTGCCGGAATCCTGCTGAAGTCGGGCGAAACGCTCGAAGCGGACGTCATTATCACGGCGACCGGGTTCAACCTGAGCGTACTGGGCGATATCGCCTTCGACATCGACGGCGAGCCGCTGGACTTCGCCGAGACGGTCACCTATCGCGGCATGATGTTCACCGGCGTCCCGAACATGATCTGGGTGTTCGGATACTTCCGCGCGAGCTGGACTCTGCGCGCCGACCTGCTGGGCGACTTCGTCTGCCGGCTGCTCGCGCACATGGAAGCGAAGGGCGCGCAGCGCGTCGATGTCGCCCTTCGGCCCGAGGACAAGGACATGGAGCTCTCCTCCTGGATCGACCCGGAGAACTTCAACCCCGGCTACCTCATGCGCTCGATGCACCTCCTGCCGAAGCGGGGCGACAAGCCCGAGTGGCAGCACTCGCAGGACTACTGGCGCGAGAAGGACGAGTTCCCGGCGATCGACCTCGATGGCGCGGAGTTCGTCTACCGGTAAGGGAGCGGGCCTCGGCAGCGCCGGGAGTGCGGCGCTCCCGGCAAGGCACCAGTCAGCGGAGATCGGCAACGGTCTCCGCTTTTTCTTGTTCCAAAACCATCGAAAATCGTGCGGGAAGTGCTTGCGAACCAGCCGCAACCGCCCGCCGCCGGCTTGTAGCCTCGCCGTCCGCCACCACTTGTTCGCTCGTCGTGTCACACTTCGGGGCGCTGGTTCGTCATACTGCTGCCAGGCCGAGTAATCTTGCTCAGCGTGAACGAACGGGCGGCGTCCAGGGGCGCCGATTCGTCGCGCTCCCGGGTGCTCATCGGTCCCGCGAACTCTGACACTGGAGCGAACTGCCATGCTTGGCGTGAAATCCTACCCCCGAACTTATGTCGATGCCTGCCGCGCGAAAATCGCCGCCGACGTCGACGCTTACCGGGCAATCGCTGCCGCCGCATCTGACGGCAACTCGCCAAAAGCGGGCGAGGCGATCGTCGCCTTCGAACCAGTCTTCTTCAACAATCTCGTCATCGTGCTCGATAGCTACTTCATGCACCGCCTGCGCACGCTCGAAGGCAAAGATGGCAACCCGGCGAACGAGGTTCGCGTCCTCGCCGCCAGCCTGATGAGCGCGGGCGGCAAACTCGAACCGGACAAGACCATCAAGCTCGTGCCCGCGAAAAGCGTCCTGGGTCACGCCGCCGGGGACGAAATCAGCCTCTCCGAAACCGACTTCCTCGCGCTCTCAGCGGCCTACTTCGACGAGATCGAAAAGCGGTTCATGGCGTAGCGATAGGGTCGTTCGCCATCTCGAGCATCAGTTTGCGGACGAGGTGGCGCTGGACTTTGCCGTTCGCGGTCGCGGGGAGTTCGGCGAGAGCCACGATTCTGCGCGGGAGCTTGTAGCCGGCGAGTCGCTCGCGGATGTGCGCGTCGAGGCCATCGAGCGACTGGCCGGGCCGAAGGACAACGGCAGCGGCAACAACCTGCCCCCAGTGCTCATCCGGCAGGCCGACGACAGCCGCGAATTCGACCGCCGGGTGCGCCATGATCACCGACTCGACCTCCGCGGGATAGACGTTCTCACCACCTGAGATGACGAGGTCGTCGCGCCGGTCGAGCATGTAGAGAAAGCCGTCGGGATCGAAGCGGCCAATGTCGCCAGTGTGCAGCCAGCCATCGCGGAGGACGCGCGCGGTGCCCTCCGGGTCATTGAA
>JBBSKE010000085.1:0-10976 GCA_038256595.1 Tepidiformales bacterium
ATGCCGCGTGGACCGCGCTCACCCAGACCGGGTCGTAGAGCGCCGCAAGCAGTAATCCCACGACGGCCGCGTTGATACCTCGCAGTGATGCCTGGAACGCCGGGCTTCGCATTAGCAGCGACCAGAGCGGCAGCCCGCCGATGATGAGCAGAAAGCTCGGCAGGAAGATCGCTACGAGTGCGATCGACGCCCCGGCGACGCCATTCGGTTCCGGACCCGAAACTGCGCCGAGGTACGCCGAGAGCGTGAACAGTGGCCCCGGGACGGCCTGCGCCGCGCCATACCCGGCGAGAAATTCGTCCTGCGTGACCCATCCCGGCGCAACCACGCCCCGTTCGAGCAGCGGCAGCACGACATGTCCCCCGCCGAAGACGAGCGAGCCCGCGCGGAAGAATTCGTCGAACAGGTCGACCCCCTGCGTGTCCGCGACCGCCGCTGCCACGGGCAGCCCGAACAGCAGCGCGAAGAACGCGACCCAGGACGCGGTCGCCACCTTTCGGCCGAGCTGCACGCGCAGGTGTGCGGCCGGTGGTGTCGCGACCTTCGAGAAGATTCGCCAGCCAACCAGGCCAGCGACCACGATAATCGCGATCTGCCCGAGTCCCGTTTGCCAGCCAAGGGCGACTACCGCTGCCGCGACCGCGATCGTGGCGCGTTGTCTATCGGAGGCGAGGTTGCGCGCCATTCCCCAGACGGCGAAGGCGACAATCGCGACCGCGGACAGCTTGAGCCCGTGGATCCAGGCGCTCTCTGCCACGTTGCCGATCTCTTTGACGCCGAACGCGAAGCCAATCAGCAGCAGCGCCGAGGGTAGCGTGAACCCCAGCCAGGCCATGATTCCGCCGAGAATGCCCGCCCGGATGATGCCGATCGACATCCCGCCCTGGCTGCTGGCCGGCCCCGGCAGCGCCTGGGAGAGTGCCACCACTTCCGCGTACGCCTCCTCCGAGAGCCACTTCCGGCGCTCGACGTATTCATCGCGAAAGTAGCCGAGGTGCGCCACTGGCCCGCCGAACGAGGTGAGCCCGAGCTTCGTCGCGACGAGTAGCACCTCGAGCGCGCTACCCCGCGGCTGGGCGTCGTCTTCGGGCGCCCCGGGAATCGCCAGGGAGTCGCCAGGGCTTGCCGTCTGGCTGGTCATGCGCGCTCTCCCGTTTTGGTAGGCCCGATACTTGCGAGGTCGCCCGTAGGGGTCAAACACGCGCCGTTCACAATGGCGCCATGCTTCTCGCGATCTACATCAAACCCTCACTTCGCTCCTGCTACCATGGATCACACGAATTGTGAGGTCCCCCATCCATGTCTGACCCCTCCACGCGCGCCCTCGCGCTCTTCTCCGAACGCTACAACGTCGATTCCGCGGCGATTGCGACCGTCCTCGGTGTCGCGCTCTCCCGTGGCGGCGATTTCGCCGAGCTTTTCTTCGAACACCGCGAAAGCGGCTCTATCGCCTGGGAGGACCAGCACGTGCGGGCGGCCTCGCGGCAGGCAGTCCAGGGCCTCGGCATCCGCGTGGTCAAGGGCGATGCGATCGGCTACGCCTACACCGAGTCGCTCGACCTCGACGCCATGCGCCGCGCCGCCGACACCGCCTCGCGCATCGGCAAGGCCGACGCCAACATCATGACCATCGACGCGACCCCCTCGGGTGCGGTTGCGAGCAGTTTCTACGGCATCGATTCGCCCTTCACGAGCGTCCCCGCCGCCGAGAAGGTCGCAATTCTCCAGCGCGCCGACGCGGCCGCCCGTTCCCACGACTCGAGCATCGCCCGCGTCGACGCCAGCCTCTTCGACGAGATCAAGACGGTCATGGTCGCCCGCAGCGACGGCCTCGTGGTCGGCGATGTGCAGCCGATGATGGTCATGCGCGTTTCCGCGCTCTCCGAGGTCGATGGTTCGCGCCGGAACGCGGCAACTTCCGGCGGCGGACGGCTCGGGATCGAATACTTCGACCGGATCACGCCCGAGCACCTCGGCGCCGAGTCCGCGCGCAAGGCGGTCCTCCTCCAGTCGGCCATCGCGGCGCCTGCTGGTTCGCTCCCGGTCGTGCTCGCGGCCGGCGATAGCGGCATCCTCCTCCACGAAGCGGTCGGGCACGGCCTCGAAGCCGACTTCAACCGCAAGGGCACCTCGAACTACTCGGGCAGGGTCGGCCAGTCAGTCGCCAGCCCGCTCGTCACCGTGGTTGACGACGGTACGATCGCCGACTCGCGCGGCTCTATCAATATTGACGACGAGGGCAACCTGCCCCAGCGCAACACGCTCATCGAGAACGGCATCCTCCGCGGCTACCTCCAGGACGAGATCAGCACGCGCCACTTCGGCGTCGGGCCGACTGGTTCCGGCCGCCGCCAGTCGTTCAAGCACTACATCATGCCTCGCATGACGAACACGCTGATGACGGCTGGCGAAAGCAACCCCGAGGACATCATTCGCTCGGTCGAACGGGGCATCTACTGCAAGTCGTTCTCCGGCGGGCAGGTCAATATCTCGAACGGCGACTTCGTCTTCTCCGCGACCGAGGCGTACATGATCGAGAACGGGCGCATTACTGCCCCGATTCGCGACGTGAACCTCATCGGCAACGGGCCGGACGCGCTCTCGAAGGTCACCATGGTCGGCTCCGACTTCACGATGGCCGATGGCGGCTGGACCTGCGGCAAGGACGGCCAGTCCGTGCCCGTGAGCATCGGCATGCCGACCGTCCTCGTCGATGGCATCACCGTCGGGGGAACCAGCGTTGGCTAAAGCTACTTCGCTCGGCTCACTCGCGAATGACTCCCTCTCCGCGCTGGCCGTCTCCGTGGTCGAACGGGCGCGAAAGGCGGGCGCCGACCAGTGCGACGTCATCGTCCAGCGCTACACCGAAGGCTCCGTCACGGTCCGCCTCGGCGAACTCGAGAAAGTGATCGAAGCGGGGTCCCAGGCACTCGGCCTGCGCGTCATCAACGGTGGCCGAACCGCCGTCTGCTCGACCACCGACTTCAACCCGGCCGTGCTGGACAGGTTCGTCACCGACACGATCGAATTGGCGAACATCTCGGCGCCGGATGAGTTCGCCGGCCTCCCGGACGCCTCGCTCATGGCCCGCCCCGGCGTCGATGCCCTGCAACTCTACGATGAGCGCATCGCCGCGATGACGACCGAAGAGCGCGTCCAGCTCGCGAAAGAGTGCGAGGCGGCCGCCCTCGGCTTCGATTCGCGCATCTCGAACTCGGATGGCGGCTCGGTCACCAGCCGCGCGGGCGAAGTAGCGCTCGCGAACTCGCACGGGTTCGTCGGCTCCTACCCCTCGACGAGCGTCTCGCTCGTGGTCGAAGTGATGGCCGACGACGCCGATGGCAAGAAGCGGAACGCCTACTGGTTCAGCTCGGAACGCCGCCTTCAGCGTCTCGCCTCGCCCGAAGAGGTCGGCCAGATCGCCGCCCGCCGGGCGATCGACCAGGTTGGCGCGCGCAAAATCGCGACCACGAAGGCACCGGTCGTGTTCGAGCCGATGATGGCCGCACAGCTCATGGGCAGTCTCGCCGGCTGCGCGAGCGGCAGCGCTCTCTACCGTGGCGCGACCTTCCTCTCCGGACGTGTGGGCGAACAGATTGGCGCGCCGAACCTGACCCTGCTCGACCGTCCGCTTGAGGTTGGCCGGGCCGGTTCGCGACCCTTCGATGGCGAGGGCGTGGCCACCCGCGATTCGAACCTGTTCGAGAACGGAGTCTTCCAGGGCTTCCTGTTCGATGCCTACACCGCCCGCCGGACCGGGAAATCGACCACCGGCAGCGCCATGCGTGGGATCGATTCGCTGCCCTCGCCGGGAACTTCGAACCTCATCCTCATGCCCGGTGAGACGCCCCCCGAGTCGATTATCGCCGGCGTGAAGCAGGGCCTCTACCTGACGACCCTCATGGGCTTCGGCTTCAACCCCACGACTGGCGACTTCTCGCGCGGTGCGGGCGGGTTCTGGATCGAGAATGGCGAAATCGCCTTCCCGGTCTCGGAGGTCAACATTTCTGGCTCGATGCCGGCGATGCTGGCCGCGATCGATGCGATCGGCACGGACCTGACCTGGTTCGGCGGGGCCGCCGCCCCCACGATTCGCATCGCGGAGATGACGATTTCGGGCCTTTAGTCGGGTGGCCGCCACATTCCAGCGCAGATATTGTTGAGTGAAGGTTGTGAGAGGGTTCGGATTCCGTGCGCTATTCGTTGCGCGCTGTGATGAACCATCGACACGGGTAGCAATTCGCCGTTTGCTGGCTTTCTAACCCACTTCTAACGCTTACTACACCCTTGCTGTATTCCCATCACATGGGGAAAACCCGTACTCTCCACTCATAGATCACGCAATCGTCCACTTTGGTGCGATCGCGTGAACGGCGCCCCGCGATCCCTGGTCCGGATTGCAGCATGGGGCGAGCGCCAGGGGTGCGGGCCGTACCCATTTCCACTAGCGGCACCAGGCGAATGCGACGGGGAGAACCGTGGATTGCAGTCCGGCGATTGGCCGGCGCCTGCTCGATGGTGATGGAGGATTCTGGAATGTCTGAAACGAAAGTAAATTTGAAGCGAAGGCGGCGCAGCATTGGCGCGCTGACCATGCTCTTCGGTGGCCTGATGGCCGTCGGCTCCCTGTTTTTCGCGGTCACCGGCGCCAGCGCCAACTGGCCAGAGTTCGAATCCTCCCGCCTCTGTGATGACTCATGGACCGCGGAGGCCCAGTATTTCGGGCCAGATGAGCGGCTTGCCATCCTGAGCGGCGTCACGATCAATGGCGTGCCCCTTACCAGCGAGCAAACGGGCGGACGCTTCCAGCCCTATTCACCGGAGATCCACGGTGTCACCGACCCACCAACATCTGGCGGGCTCGCCTGGCTTGGCACCTCCCCAGGCTTCACGATTTTCAGCCTCAGCGGCAATGGCTTCACCCCGGAATGGTCCGGCAACATCACTGTCTTTCGCCCCGTTGGCAATGTCTGGTACGTCGGCCACGGCACCAACGTCACTCCGCCGACGAGCCCGGCGAATTGCGCTCCGAGCACCGCCACGCCGACGACACCCGCAACGGCTGACGCTTCGACGCCGGTGCCAACAAATACGGCGCCTGCGGCGACCAACACAGTGACCAACCAGGCCCCGGTCAGCACCGCCACGCCGCCCAACGCGACGCCGCCCTGCACGCTTCCGGGCAGCGGTCAGACGCCGACCGGTGGCAGCGTGGTCTGCACCCCGACCCCGGTCGATAGCGTCGCTGGCGTTCGAACCCCGGGCCCGGGCGTCCCGTCCGCTGGTACTGGCTTCAGCAGCGACCTTTCGAACACGAATGTGGTGTTCGCCCTCCTCGGCCTCCTCGCAGTGACCGCCGGCGCGGCCTTCATGGCGATGGGCCGGCGCGAAGAGGAAGACTAGCAGCCACTCCAGGAACCCATCACCAGCGCGGGGCCCAGAAATGGGTCCCGCGTCTGCGTTCCGGGCACCTTGAGCATCTGCCTCTCGTTCGCCTGCGTGATGGCGCGGCGAAGGGTGGCGCGTCTGCGGTTCCAGTGGTGCGGCTTCGGGAGTATTCATTCGTACTCGCTACCATGAAGGCATGTCAGACGCGCGCCCGGCCGACCTTCCCCGCTACCTCCGCAATTTCCGCGACGAAGTGGACGGCGTCGCGCTCTACCGTTCGCTCGCCCGCGCCGAAAAAGACGAGCGGCTCAAGGGTGTCTACCAGCGGCTCGCGCTGAGCGAAGAGGAGCACCTGGATCTCTGGCGCAAGCTCATCGTCGAGGCCGGCGGCACGGTCCCCGACGTGGGTCCCTCAGTGCGGGTGCGCATTATTGGGAAGATCGCCGAGCGCTTCGGCCCCACCTCTGTGGCGCCACTCGTTGCCCGGATGGAGCAATCCGCCTTCACCATGTACGACGAGCAGGCGGACGCCAGGGAAGCTGGACTGCCCGCCGACGAGCGCGGCCACGCCTTCATCTCCCGCGAGATCGCCCGCGGCGGTATTCGCGCCGGGGACATCGCCCGCATCGAGCGGAGCCACATCTCCGGTTCTGGCAACGCCCTGCGCGCCGCAATTCTCGGGGCGAACGACGGCCTCGTTTCAAACCTCTGCCTCGTCATGGGTGTCGCCGGTGCGGACCCCGGTCGTGATTTCGTGCTTCTCACCGGCTTCGGCGGCCTCCTCGCCGGGGCGATCTCGATGGGCCTGGGCGAATGGGTCAGCGTCCGCAGCAGCGCCGAGGCGTTCGAGCGCCAGGTTTCGATCGAGCGTGATGAACTTGCTCTCATGCCGGAGGAAGAGGCCGAAGAACTCGCCCTTATCTATGAGGCAAAGGGCCTCGACCCGATTGACGCGCGGCGCATGGCCGAGCGCATCGTCCGCAACCCCGAATCTGCCCTCGACACCCTCACCCGCGAAGAGCTCGGCATGTCCAGCGACGAGGTTGGAAACGCCTGGACAGCCGCCGGCGCCTCGTTCGCGCTCTTCGCTGTGGGCGCTCTCCTCCCGATTCTGCCGTGGCTGTTCGCGAGCGGGATGCTCGGGCTCGCCTTCAGCGCGGTCGCCAGCGGGCTGGGACTCTTCGCCCTCGGCGCGGCCACCTCGCTCTTCACTGGCCGCAGTGTTCTGTTCACCGGCGGCCGCATGCTCGTCTTCGGTCTGACCGCCGCCGCCGTGACGTACGTAGCGGGCATGATTATTGGAAACACCACCGGAGTTTAATCGCCGGGTCGTCCAACAGATTTTGCGCCCCAAGACGGGATTCGCAGCTCAACCCACCAGCAGCGCCAGCAACAGAAGCGCGACCGTAAGGGAGTGCGTCCCAGCGTGATATGGCACCCAACTCGATCGCCAGCCACCCAATCCCCGCCCGGCTGAGCCCCCGATCCGGCAACCCCGCCGCCACACGTGCAACATCCCACCAGCAGCGTCGGCAACAGAAGCGCGACCGTAAGGGACTGCCTGCCAGCGTGATATGGCACCCAAACTGACCGCCAGTCACCCAATCCCCGCCCGGCTGAGCGCCCCCGAAATCCCACCAGCACCGGGGATTGGTTTCAGGAGTCGTTGGGCACGCACTCCCTGGGCGGCAGCGCTGCTGTGGGCGCCAAGCGAGCGCGAAGTACGCAAAGTGACGTGATCGAACACGGAGCGCGACATAAGCAGAGCCCAACAGCCTAAATCTTGATCTCTATCTCAAGCCGGTTGCCTGCGGTCGTTATCGCAGTCACGCGGTAGTCTTCCCGGCCGGCGAGGGTCTGGAGGCGCACTCGCAGGGCCGCCTGCAGGTTTTCGACCAGCATCGGCGGGATCGCGCGGTCCAGGTCGACGATCGTGTGCAGTATTTGGCCGTCCTGGCGGTCTGTATCGAGGGTGATATCGCCGCTAATCGACTCCGGCGGTGCGAGGCCGCGAATCGAGACCAGGATAACGCCGCGCGCTTCGACCGTGACCTCAAGGGAGCCGAGTGGCACCTGTTCGCCGAGATCGGCGGCGAGGAGTGCCACAAGAGCGTCTTCATCGAATGACATCCTGGTATTGCCCCCACCAGAAGTCACGGTTGGCGGGCTTGAGCCGTCGGAATCCAGCGTCTGGAGCATGATGACGGCGACGACGCCCGCCATTGCGCCGAGCACGAGAATAACAAGCGAACGCATGTACGAAACACTGTGATGATCTGGCCGCTTACGGGGTAGGAGTTGCTCCGAATGTGAAGATTTGTCCACGAAGGTGCTTGCGTTCAACGTGGACTTTCGGCAAAATCACTCTTGTTAGTGGCTAGAGCGAAGTGGACCCACCCGTTCCCATTCCGAACACGGAAGTGAAACGCTTCAGCGCTCACGATACTGCCTGGGCAACTGGGTGGGAAAATAGGCCGCCGCTGGCACTTTCAGCATCCTCCATGCCGCGTGATACGCGGCAGTTTTATTTCCGGGAACCCACCAATCCCGGAGCGCGCCTTTTCCTCACAGGCCGCTCGCTTCCACAGAACGATCCTGCACTGCTACAATTACACTCCTACACCTACCAACCCGGGCCTTGCCGTCGTTCGCAATAACGCGCGACCAGGCCCTCCGCACGGAGCACAAGTTGTCCACAGAAACCGCCCAGCCAAGCACCCCAGTCGAAGAAATGGACATGGGAGCCCTTCTTGACCTTGAAGACGCGCGCGAAGGATCCCTTCGCCGCGGCGAAATCGTTGAAGGGATGGTCATGGGCGCGTCACCCGATGGCCTTATCGTGGATGTCGGCACTAAAACCGAAGCCATCATCCCCGCGTCCGAAATGCGTTCCCTCGGCGTCGATGGCGCAACGCGCCTCAAGGCCGGGGACACCGTTCGCGTCATGGTCCTCCAGCCCGCCTCGGGTGAAGGCCACGCCGTCGTCTCCCTCGACCGCGCCCGCGGCGAAGAAGGTTGGGACGTTCTCCAGGAACGTTTCAACAGCGGCGAAGTCTTCGAAGCACAGGTCGCCGACCACAATCGTGGTGGCATCCTCGTCAACGTCGAAGGCGTCAACGCGTTCATCCCCCTCTCCCAGGTGGATAGCGTGCGCCGCGACGACCCGGATGCAGTGACCCAGCTGCAGAACCTCGTCGGCAAGTCGATCATGCTGAAGGTCATTGAATTGAACCGGAAGCGGAATCGCGTCATTCTCTCCGAGCGCGCGGCCATGGCCGAGCACCGCAAAGAGCAGAAGGACAAGATCCTCGACGAGCTCAAGGAAGGCGATATCCGCGAAGGGACCATCTCTTCCATCACCGACTTCGGCGTCTTCGTCGACCTCGGCGGTGCTGACGGCCTCGCCCACATGACCGAACTGACGTGGGAACGCGGCAAGAAGGCCAAAGACATCTACAACGTCGGCGACCCCGTGAAGGCTTACATCCTCAAGGTCGACCGCGAAACCAAGAAGATCTCGCTCTCCCTCAAGCGCGCACAGCCCGAGCGCTGGGACGGCACCGTCAACCGCTTCGTCATCGGCCAGATTCTCATCGGCCGTGTGACCAAGCTCATGGCGTTCGGCGCATTTGTCCGGCTCGATGGGCCGGTCGAAGGCCTCATCCATATCTCCGAGCTCTCCAGCCGCCGCATCCAGCATCCGAAGGAAGTGGTCAAGGAAGGCGACGTGGTGCCGGTCAAGCTGGTCCGCATCGAGCGCGACCGTCATCGTCTTGGCCTGAGCCTTCGCCAGGCGCGCAGCGATGCCGAGGCCATGGGCTTCGTCTTCGACCACCTTGGCATGGTCATCGATTATCCGGACGACATCCGCGAGCAGTTCCAGCTCCCGCCTCGCGACAAGTCCATCAAGCCGCGCACGGAGCCGCGTACCGCCCAGGAAGCGATTGCCAACGCCGTCGCCCGCGACCCTGAGCCGGTTTCCGCGTTCGCAAACGCATTCCAGCAGGCGCTCGAGAAGGCAGAGGCGAGCAATTCGTACTCCGCCCCCGCCGACGACGATGAGGCTCCCGCCGAGCCCACCAGCGAAGTCGAAGCTTCCCCGGAAGCCGAGGCTCCCGCAGAGCCAGTCAACGAAGTCGAAGCTTCCACCGAGGCTGAGGCTCCGAACGAGGTCGATGTCGCTTCCAACACGGAAGCCACCGCCGAGGAGACGAACTCTCCACAGGCGGACGACGTCGAGTCACCATCATCCGAAGTGGCACCTGATGCACCAGTCGCCGAAGAGTCCGCAGCCGCGGAAGAAGAGGCCCCCGATGCGCAGGAGGGAGACGCTCCACGCGAAAGCTAGTAACTATGTCCGGGCAGGGAGGAAACCATGGCCGATAGATTCGATAAGTTCACTGAACGGGCTCGCCGTGTCCTGACCCTTGCCCAGGAAGAAGCACACCGCTTCAACCACAACTACATCGGTACCGAGCACATCCTGCTCGGCCTGGTTCGCGAAGGCGATGGCGTTGCTGCCAAGGTCCTCGCGAACCTCGGTGTCGAACTGAATAAGGTGCGTTCGGCGGTCGAGTTCATTATCGGCCGCGGCGACCGCACCGTTCTCGGCGAGATTGGCCTCACGCCTCGCGCCAAGAAGGTCATCGAACTCGCGGTAGACGAAGCGCGTCGCCTGAACCACAGCTACATCGGCACCGAGCATCTGCTGCTCGGCCTCGTGCGCGAAGGTGAAGGCATCGCCGCCGGCGTCCTCGAAAGCCTCGGCGTCAACCTCGAGCGCGTTCGTGCCGAAACCACCCGCATTCTCTCGCAATCGACGCCCCAGGCCGCAACCGCCGGCGCTGGTGGCCGCACGACCAGCCGCACCCCCACCGTCGACCAGCTTGGCATCGACCTCACCGCCGCCGCTCGCAACAACCAGCTCGACCCGGTCATCGGCCGCAGCAACGAGCTTGAGCGCGTCGTCCAGATCCTCTCGCGCCGCACGAAAAACAATCCCGTCCTTATTGGTGAGCCGGGCGTCGGGAAGACGGCCATCGCCGAACTCCTCGCTCAGCGCATCGTCAGCGGCGACGTTCCGGAAACCCTCGCGGGCAAGCGGCTCCTCACCCTCGACATCGGTTCGCTCGTCGCCGGTACGAAGTATCGCGGCGAGTTCGAAGAACGCCTGAAGAAGGTCATCGAAGAGATTAAGGCTGCCGGCAACTGCATCCTCTTCGTCGATGAGCTGCACATGCTCGTTGGCGCCGGTGCGGCAGAGGGCGCGGTTGATGCCGCGAACATCCTCAAGCCGTCCCTCGCGCGTGGCGAACTCCAGTGCGTCGGCGCGACCACCCTCGACGAATACCGCAAGCACATCGAACGGGACGCCGCTCTCGAGCGCCGCTTCCAGCCGATCATCGTTGAAGAGCCGTCGGTCGAAGAGACCGTCGAAATCCTCAAGGGCATCCGCCCGCGCTACGAAGAACACCACAAGCTCAAGATTTCCGACGCGGCCCTCGCGGGCGCTGCCGAGCTCTCCGCTCGCTACGTCATTGACCGCTGGCTGCCGGACAAGGCTATCGACCTCATCGACGAAGCCTCCA
>JBBSKE010000086.1:0-10915 GCA_038256595.1 Tepidiformales bacterium
CGGGAGGTAGTGCGCGGGGAGTTCAGCGGTCGTCACCTCGTCGATTTCGAGCGGATCGACGCCGACCGGGAAGACGCCGGTCTTGACGATTCGGCCGCCGCGCTGGAGCCCCTCGGAGACGATGCTGAAGCCGCAGAGGGTCGCGGCGGCGATGGTGAAGCGGTCGAGATTGTCGGCCGTCTGGAAGCCCACGAGGTCGGCGCCGAGGCAGCCTTCGAGCCATTCGCGGAGGTAGACGCGTCCGGCTGCGTCGAGGTATTCGTTCGCAATCGCAAGGTCCGGGACGGGCGTGTGCAGGAAGAATCCGACGGAGCCCGGGAACCGTCGCGCGCGGAGCAGGGAGGGCACGAGCGCGAGGTGGTAGTCGTGGATCCAGCAGCTGCCGTCGAGGTGCTCGTCGAACGCGGCCTCAGCGAAGGCGGTGTTGACCTCGCGGTAGGCGCGCCATTCGCTCGATGTCGGTGACACCGGTCGTGGAAAGTAGCCGGTCAGTTCCGGGAGGGGCTGGTGAGAGAGGTGGAGCAGCGGCCAGAAGAAGCTGTTCGAGACCGCGTCGTAGTGTGCCGCCCAGGTCGCTTCGCTGAAATAGAGGCGCCGATGGCGGAGGGGCCCGCGCGGCGACTCGACCAGCTCGTACCCGTGTTCGTCGGCCCATTCGCGGTCGAATTTGCCGCGCCCGGCGCCGATCCAGGTGGTCCCGCCGTCGCGGCCCCACGGTTCGATGACCGAATGGAGGGCAGCCAGCAGCCCACCGGCCCCGGGCGTCGCCGCGCCGCCGGTCGCCGCAGGGCGATCGTGGTCAATATAGGCGCGGTTCGCGAGGATGAGACCGGGGGTGACAGTCATCCTTTGAGTATAGGCCCGGGACGCCATCGCGAGGTGAACAGAATTCGCAGGTTTCGCTTTCGGAAGGCTGAAGTGTGTGGCGTTTCGTTACCGTGGCCACGTGCTAGTATTCCGGCGCGAATCCGGGCCGCCCCAGCGCCTGCCTCGACACTGACTGAGCTCGTGTTGCGGAGGCGTCCTTCGGGACCCCGAGCCGGCGGATCCGACTGGAGGCGAAGGACGGCATCTCTCGCTGGCGGGCCGATTCGATGACTCTTCGTCACAACCCGCGGTTCGTGCGCTTCTGGCTCGCCTCGACGGTCTCGGATTTCGGCACCTACGTGACGACGGTCGCGCTCTCCGTGCTCATCCTCGTGACGCTCGATGGCACGGCGTTCGACCAGGGCCTCGTCAACGCCGCTCGCTGGGCGCCGTATCTGCTCTTGGGGCTGGTCGCCGGCATCCTTGTCGACCGCTTCCAGCGAACAACGGTGCTCATCGCCGGTGACATCGGGCGCGGGACGTTGTTGACGGTCCTCTGTGCAGCGGCCGTCTTCGACATCCTCTCGATTCCGATGTTGATGGTGATCATCTTCGTCTTCGGCGCCCTTGCGCTGTTCAGCGACGCCGCCTCGCAATCGATCCTTCCCCTGCTCGTCCCTCGCGCCCAACTCACCCGCGCGAACGCCCGCCTCCAGCAGAGCGAGACAGTCGCGGAAACGACTGGCGCCGCGTTCGCCGGGAGTTTCGTGGCGATCGCTTCTGCGCCTCTCGCGCTGCTGTTCGATGCGTGCTCGTACTTCTTCTCCGGCGCCCTGCTGTGGTCCATCCGCCGAAGCCCGGACGCGCGGGGCCACGTTCGCCCGCCCAGCGGGACGTCCGCGCGGGGGCTGATCGCCGAGGGGATCCGCTGGATTTACGGGCACGTCCACCTCCGGCCGCTCGCCATCAGCACCCACACCTGGTTCCTGGGGTTCGCCATGGCTGGGGCCGTGGTGCCGAGCCTCGTGCTTCGCGAGATGGATTTCGGAGCCTTCGGCCTTGGCCTCGTCCTCGGTGGAGCGGGCATTGGGGCGGTGGTGGGCACGACCTTTTCGACGCGCCTCGGGGAACGATTCGGCTCCGGGAGAACGATTATCGCGGCCCGTCTGGTCGAACCGCTTGGCGTGGCCCTCATGGCGCTGGCGCCGCTCGTGCTCGTTGCGTTCGAAGGCGACATCGCCAGCGGCGTCGAGCGAGGATCCGTGACAGGCTGGTCAGCCGGCGCCTGGAGCGCGATCGCGGTCGCCTTCACCGGCCAGCTCATCATCGGCGTGGCGATGGGCGCCGAGGGGCCAGTCCAGATGGGTTTCGAGCAGGCCGTCACTCCCGACCGGCTGCTCGCGCGCATGAGCGGAACGCGGCGCTCGGTGAACCGGAGTATGATCGTGTTCGGCGCACCGTTTGGCGGGTTCCTGGCTTCGATCGCGGGAATCGAGGTCGCTCTGCTCGTGGCGGCGGCCGTGATGCTCCTCGGCGGCGTCTTCCTCGCAGCCTCGCCCTTCCGCTTCGCGCGGGTCGAGGTGCATCAGCTCTCGGACGAGGACGCGCAGTTGTAGCCGGCCAGGACGTGCTGCCGCCAACAATCCCGTTGTGAACCTACAGGTTCCGGGTTATTGGCTCGGGCGGCGGCGCTTCGGTCTCGTGCAGGTTGCGCGGTTCGAAGGGGGCCTCTTCGCTGCTTTCGATGTGCATCGGCTCGGGAGCGATGTAGCGCACGTCCGATTGCTTCGGGTCGAGGAATTCGGCCGCGTGCTCCATCTCGTGGGCGATATCGTGCGTGATCTCTTTCGGGCCGGGGACGGCGCGCTTAAAGAGGGTGATGAAGTCCTGGAACTTCTGAGCGATGGCGTTCATGGTGGAAACCCCCTGCTCTTTCTCGAGGCCATCATGCGCGCATTCGCAGCGGCCTGTCGATGGCCAAACGGAGCAAGATGGAGGGCCGATTGCCGGGCGGTTCCGGGTGCGAGGTCGTGGGCTACAGTTAAGAATGCTGCCGCGCCCCTACGCGGAGGACGTGCTAGCCTCTGAGATGATGACCTGCGTGTCCACATTTCGATTGGTGATATCTCCCCCGCGGCAATCCCGCGGGGCAGCGATTCGGGCCGTCTAAAGCGCCAATCGCCCGCCGCGGACGCACCTGATTCGCCGTCCGCGCATCTGCTTTCACTGCTCCAGAGGTTGCCAGGCAATGCCGACTGATCGTGTTCAGCTTTACGACACCACCCTCCGCGATGGTTCGCAGATGGAGGGCATCTCCCTTTCTGTCGAAGACAAGATTCGCATCACCAAGAAGCTCGACGAACTTGGCCTGCCCTGGATCGAGGGCGGCTTTCCCGGTTCGAACCCGAAGGATGCGGAGTACTTCCGCCGCCTGCGCACCATCGAGCTGAAGAATGCGCAGGTCTCGGCGTTCGGCGGCACGCGCAAGCCGGGCTCGACCTGCGAGACCGACGCGAACATCCAGTCGATGGCCGCGGCCGATACGCCGGGCATCACGCTCGTCGGCAAGGCCTCGATGTACCAGGTGACGAAGGTCCTCGAGACATCGCCCGAAGAGAACCTCTCGATGATTGCGGACACCGTGAAGTACTTCAAAGGCATGGGGAAGACCGTCTTCTTCGACGCCGAGCACTTCTTCGACGGCTTCTACAACGACCCGGACTACACCCTCCAGTGCCTCGCTACGGCCGCTCGCAACGGCGCCGACGCCCTCGTCCTCTGCGACACGAACGGCGGCATGACGACCAGTGCGATGCTCCGCGCGATCGAGGCGGCGAAGCTGCGCAACCCGGACATCCGCCTCGGCATCCACTGCCACAACGACGCTGGCCTCGCGATTGCGAATTCGCTGGCGGCGGTCGAGGCTGGCATCTGGCAGATCCAGGGCTGCATCAACGGCTGGGGCGAACGCTGCGGCAACGCCGACATGCTGCCGATTATCGCGAACCTCAAGCTGAAGATGGGCCTGGATGTAATCGACGACGACCAGCTCATGCGGCTCTCCGAGGTCTCCTATTTCGCGAACGAACTCGCGAACCTCGTGCCGAACCCGCAGGCGCCGTACGTAGGTGCGAGCGCCTTCGCCCACAAGGCCGGATACCACGTCGCCGGGGTCGTGAAGGACCCGAACGCCTACCAGCACATCGACCCGGAGGTCGTCGGCAACCATAGCCGCGTGACCATCAGCGAGCTCAGCGGCCAGCGCAACATCCTCCGCAAGCTGCAGGAACTCTCCATCGACTACCCGTTCACGCAGGACGAAATCAAGAAGCTGCTGGAACAGGTGAAGGAGAAGGAGAGCAAGGGCTACCAGTACGAGGGCGCGGAGGCGAGCTTCGAGCTGCTGGTGCGCCGGATGGTTCCCGGCTATCGCGAGCCGTTCGCGCTGGACGATTTCGTCATCGTGGAGCGCCGCCGCGTGAGCCACGACAGCGAACTGCTGAACGAGATGCTGGCCGAGGCGATGGTCAAAATTCGCATCGATGGCGCGCTCCAGCACACCGCCGCCGAGGGCAATGGGCCGGTCAACGCGCTCGACGACGCGGTCCGCAAGGCGCTCATCGCGGTCTACCCGTCGCTCGCGAAGGTGAAGCTCGTGGATTACAAGGTGCGTATTCTCGACAGCCAGTCGGCCACCGGCGCGCGCGTGCGGGTGCTCATCGAGAGCACGAACGGCGACCGCTACTGGACGACGGTCGGCAGCAGCACGGACATTATCGAGGCGAGCTGGTTGGCCCTGGCGGATGCGCTGGAGTATGCGCTCGTGCTCGAAGAGTTGGGACCGAAGGCGGCGGCAGCCGAACGGCTGTAAGCGGCACCACCCTGAAGAAGCGCGACCGCCAAAGGGAGCGCGTCCCGGCGGCGAGTGGCCAGGGAGCCGACCGTTAGGCGGAGGTGCTCGCCATGGCTCAAATTAATTGCGGGCGAGTCCGTTGCCGTTGAGCGCGGGGCTCGCTCGTGGCGAACGCACGTAGGGCTGAACCTTCCCAACAAATATTACCAATTCAAATACTTGACATAGAGTAGTGAAGTCGCTCCGGAAGGCCTGTAGCCTGCTCTTATGCGGCCCTCCCACCTCGAAACGCGCTACAAGTTCGACCTCAGCCCACGCCAGCGAGAGGTTATCGAGCTCGTTGCCCGCGGGCGCACGAACGCGGAGATCGCCGAGTCACTCGGAATCAGCCTCGATGGCGCGAAGTACCACGTGCGCGAGATTCTCGGGAAGCTCGGCGTGGAGTCGCGCGAGGAAGCGGCGGCCGCCTGGCGCGCGTCACGAACTCCTTCGGGTCGGATTCGACAGATGAGTCTCGGCTTGGCTGGCATGCGAGGTGCGCCGATCGTTTGGGCTGGAGCGGCGAGCTTTGTAGTGGCAATAGCCGCCGTGGTTGTACTGGTCGCGCTGCGGCAAGGCGATGACGCACCGGCAGCACTCCCCGATGTGGAGACTTCGACTCCAACTACCGAACCGTCAGCATCACCGTTGGCGGCAGCGACGGGACCAGCGACCAATACCGCTGCCGGCGCTCAGTGCACCTCGTCGGACGCGAGTCTTCGGCTCGAACTCGTGCCAGACGGCCAGGATGTGCTCGTCCAGCTGTTCGCCGCGGGTGCGGCTAGCTGCTTGCTTCTCGGTCCGGGCAGCCTAAGTGTGTTGCAGGGGCCGCCAGCCCAGGGTCAATGGGACCCGTATGTGAACACGGTGCGAGCGTTCAAGGTCAGTGCAGAGTTGCCGGTCGCGGAGCCGCTGCTGGTGTGGCGATGGATGAACCAGTGCGCCCAGCTGGGGCCATCTGGCTGGCGCGCCGAACTCGCCGGGCTGGAGACGACGGTGACGGTGAACGTCCGTCCTGGTTGCGTGGCGCCGGGCTCGCCGATGATCGTCGCGCTCGACAACTTCGCCACCGCACCCGGGATTCTCGTCGATGGGGAGACGACCGCCGACCCAGCCTGCGTGGACCGGACAGCCGGATGGCTCTGCGAATTCGCAACCAGGACGGCGAATCGTGTCATCCGAGGCGACCTCGCGATGGTCGTGCAGGATGGGGAGGCGAGGACCTACACCTGTGACGGCGGCGACGTATTCTCCAGCATCTGCGTGGGGCAGGCCGACGGGGATGTCGTTCGAGGCTTCCCCATCGCGCTGCACGGCTCCGCTGGTGGGCCCCGTTCGCCAGATGACCTCGTGTCCGAACTCGACGACGCCCTCGATTCCGGCGACGGACCATTCCTGGCCGCGATCGGTTGTCCGGATGCTGAACCGGACTGCTCGACCTTCTTCGTCGCGTTCAACACCCGTGGCTCGCCGACAGTCGCCTACCTCGTGTTCGAACTCTTCCCCGGCCACGAGCCCGCCCTGGTAGGAGCGGGACTGAGCGGCGACAACGCCGCGGATATCCTCGGCGGCGGTACGACGATGACAGGTTCTGGCCCGGTGACGTTCGTGGCACTTCCGCCGCCACCCTGAGCCTCCGACGGGCACCTACCCCAGGGCGTCGCAGATGCGCTGGCCGGTCTCGATGTGGGCGTCCATTTCGAAGGTCATGACGGCGACCCCGGCGAAGAGGGGCGAGTCGCGGAGGGCGCCGGCGGTCTCGGCGAACATGCCCCAGGCGGCTTCCGCGTCGCCGACTTCGAGGTAGCCCGCGAGCGGCCGGGGCAGGTCGATCTTCAGGCGATTGTGGATGGATTCGGCGGCGGCGGCGGTCGTCAGGGGCATGACCATCGGCACGAGCTGGACCCCGGGGTACTTCGCCTTCAACTGCTCGGCGAAGGGCACGATCGCGGCCGCTTCGAACACGGGCTGGGTCTGGATAAAGCGCGCACCCGCGCGAATCTTGCCGTCGAGGTTCTTCCAGGCCTTTTCGTCGAGCACATACTGGTTCGCGGTTGCGCCGATGACCATCCCGGGCGTCGCCTCGGCGATGCCGCGGATGGCCGCGCTGATCGTGGGCGATTCGACCGACGGGTCGGGGGCGTGGTCGCCGAGCAGGCAAAGGGCGTGCGTGACGCCGCCGGTTACCGCGCGCCGGGCGTCGGCAGTGATGCTTTCGAGCGTGTTGCCGCGCACGGCGAGGTGCCAGACCGGCTCCAGGTCCGCCGCAGCGAGTTCCAGGCTGGCTTCGAGGCTCGACTGGCGGTCCGGCCGCTGGATCACGTTCACGGTGCGCGAACGGTCACGCAGGAGCGCCGCGCGTCGCTGCAGGATCACCGGGTTCGACGTCTTCGGCGGGGTAATTTCGAGCGAAAGCGGGAAGCCCGGCCCGCATAGCTGGTCGTAAAACGAACTCATTCCCAAGAGCGTGCACTGAAAGATGTCCAATCGTCCAATGCGCGACCGAGATTCCCTCCTGTCGCTACCGGCGGATGACACTTTCGCCGAGAAAGTGCTCGCGCGCTTCGGCCACGACGTAGAGCGAGCCGGTCACGCAGACGAGGTCGTCCGGGCCGGCGTGGCTCATCGCGGTCTCGATGGCGGCCTTCACGGAGTCGTCGGCGACGGCGGGCGGGCCGAGAAAGCCGACCTCCTGGATCATCGCGTAGGGGTCCATCGCGCGCGGCGAGTTGTAGCTGCAGCAGCAGATCAGTTCGGCGAGCTTCGCCAGCTGGCGGCCGATCGCGTTCGCATCCTTGTCCTGGGCCATCCCGAGGACGAAGTAGCAGCGCTTGAACTCGAAGTAGTTGCGCAGGGTGTCGGCGAGGGCGGCGGCGCTTTCGCCGTTGTGGGCGCCGTCGGCGACGATCAGCGGCTTCTGGCCCATGACCTCCATGCGGCCGGGCATGCGGGCGCGGGCGATGCCCTCGGCGATGGCGCGGTCAGAGACGTAGTGGCCGCGCGCCCGCAGAGCCTCGCAGGCTGCGACCGCGGTGAGGGCGTTGCCGAGCTGGTGGCGGCCGAGCATCGGCGTGCGCATCTCGCGCGTGCCACCGGGGCCGTGGAGCAGGAATGACTGGCCGTAGGGGTACTTTTCGAGCGGCTCGCAGTCGTAGGTCGCAGCGACGTCGATGAGGGTCGCGCCGACCGCCTCGCACTTCGCTTTCACGAGTTCGACCACCGCCGGGTCGCGCTGGGCGGCGAGAACGACGTGGCAGCCGGGCTTAATCAGCCCGGATTTGTCGGTGGCGATTTCGACGGTCGTCTTGCCGAGAATCGCGGTGTGTTCGAGCGAGATCGGCGTGATGACGACGACTTCGGGCGTTTCGAACACGTTCGTGGCGTCGAAGGTGCCGCCGAGGCCGACTTCGACCACCTGCCAGTCGACTTTCTTGACCTGGGCGCGAACGAGCCAGAAAAAGAGCGCCGTCAGGATGCCGAAGGTGCTCACGGCGCCGTGGACGCTCTCCTGCTCGGCATCGACGTGGGGCTTGATGGCGGCCAGCGCGGCGGCGAACTCCTCCGGCGAGATCGCCATGCCATCGATGACGATGCGCTCGGTGAAGGAGTGGAGGTGGGGGCTCGTGTAGAGCGCGGTGAGCTGCTCGTCCTGCTCGAGGATGTTCGCCACCATGCAGGCGGTGCTGCCCTTGCCCTTCGAGCCCGTGATGTGGATGGTCGGGCGGTCGAGGTGGGGGTTGTTCAGGCGGGCGAGGAGCGAGCGCATGGATTCGAGCGACATCGCCGGGTTGGTGGACGCCTGGCGAATGAAGCCACGCTCCATGTCGTTGAAGGAGAGGAGATATTCGAGGGCTTCGCCGTAATCCATGGTGCTATTGTGACCAGTCGCGGGTCAGGTGCCAGCGTGCAACTGCAAACCGGTGCGGCGCAGGCCAGTCGTGTCCGTCGCAGCAAGGAGCTTGAGCGCCCGCGCGCCGAGCACCGGGAGCGGGCCGGTCAGCACTTCGGCGAGGGGCGCGAGCACGAATGCACGGCTCGCGAGGCGAGGGTGGGGCACCGTGAGCGTCGGTGAGGCGATGATCTGGTCGCCGAAGAAGATGATATCCACGTCGCAGGTGCGGGGCCCCCAGTGGCGGCCCGGGCGACGCCCTTCGGAGACCTCGATCCTCTTGCAGAGGGCGAGCAGTTCGGGCGGTTCGAGGGCAGTCTCGGCGGCGATGGCGATATTCAGGAACACCGGCTGGTCGGCGGGGATGGGCGGCGTCTCCCAGGTGCTGGAGATCGCCGTAATCGCGACACCGCCCTGCCCGAGGCTATCGAGCGCGGTCTGGAGGTTTCCGAGCCGGTCACCAAGGTTCGAACCAAGGGCCAGGGCGATGAGCGTCATTCGGTCCAACCTCGCACGATAGCGTCGGCCATCTTCGTCACTGAGACCATCGCGCGGACGTCATGGACGCGGACGATATCGGCGCCGCCGGCGATCGCCATGGTCACGGCTGCCGCAGTGCCGGGGAGGCGCTCGTCGACCGCCGCGCCGGTGACCGCGCCGATGGTGGATTTGCGCGAAACACCGAGCAGGAGGGGCAGGTCGAACTCCCAGAGGCGCGGGAGGCTGCGAAGCATCTCGAGGTTCTGGGGCACGGACCAACCGAAGCCGAAACCGGGGTCGAAGATGATGTTCGCGCGGTCGATCCCGGCGGATTCGGCGATGGCGAGCGTTGCCTCGAAGCCGGCGGCGATATCCCCGAGGACGTCGCCGCTGAAGATGCGTTCGCGCTGGTTGTGCATCGCGATGAGGGGCGCACCGCTGCGAGCGACCACGCGGGCCATACGCTCATCGCGGCGCAGTCCCCAGATGTCGTTGACCATGTCGGCGCCCTCGGCGAGTGCGTCCTCGGCGACGGCGGCGTGGTAGGTATCGATCGAAATCGGCAGGTGCGTCGCTTCGCGGATGGCGGCGAGGGCGGGCATCACGCGGCGGCACTCTTCGGCCGGCGAAAGTGGCCCCGCGCCCGGCCGCGAGGATTCGCCGCCGATGTCGAGCAGGTCCGCGCCGTCTTTTTCGAACTGGCGGGCGAGAGCAACCGCGCGAGCGACATCGCCGTGGGTGCCGTCGCCGCTGAACGAATCCGGCGTGACGTTGATGACGCCCATTACGAAGGTCTTCGCGCCCCAGGCAAACCGCTGTCCGCGCGACACGAGGGTGCCGGAGCGATAGGTGCGAGCGAGCGGTTGGGCGCCGGCAATCATGGGATAATCTCAAACTCGTGCTCGGTGGCGGCGCCGTCTTCGATGTGGAATACGCGGGCGACTGGCTTATCGCGGTCGGCCACGCCGATGACGAAGTGCACGAAGGGCGGGCCGAAGAAGGCGGCCATCATGCGAATGTCGGTCGGGCTGGGGCGCGGTTCGCTGCCCGTGTGCGAATGGTAGAAGCCGGCGAGTTCCTCGTCTGCGTCGTCCATTTCGCGCTCGATGCGGCGCTGCTCCTTGAAGTCGATTGAGAAGCGGTAGGGGCTGGCTTCCTTGTTCGCGGCAGCGTGGACGGCCGTGACGGCGTCGTCCTTGCGCGCGAGCAGGCCACAGCACTCCACCGGTGCATCGGCGAGGGCGTGCGCGATCATCGCATCGAGGTGTTCCTGCCGAAGCCGGACAATGACGGCCATTCGTGCCTCCGGGCTACTGGTAGATCCAGCGTAGCAGGCACGGAGACAACAAGAAGGCCCCGCTTTTGGCAGGGCCCTGTCGTTTCGTTCGATCGGTCGAGATGTTCCTGCTAGGGGCAGGCGGTCCCGTTGGTCACCGGGAAAACGGCGCCCTGGACGGCAGAGTCGAGCAGGATTGCGAGGCCCGAGAGGCGCGGAATCATCGTTATGCCGCCGACTTCTTCGTTGTTCACGTATGCCGGCACCTTGGTCGGGTTGATGTAGTGGCGCCACTGCTGGTTCGGCGCATCCCAGACGTAGATCGAATTCCACGCACTCTGCGGCAGGCAGGACGTGAATTTTTCGGGCTCCATCGCCTCGAATGGGCCGCCGATATAGGCCGCACCTGCGGGGAGATCCTGCGGGGCGCCGGCCGCGAGGCCAAGCGAACCACCCATAATTGCTACTGCACCGAACACGGCCCCAGCGAGGCCGATAACCTTCTTGCGAGAATTTCTCACGATAGTTCCTCCCAATTGCCGCTCATAACCACTTGCGCTCTGCCAATGAG
>JBBSKE010000087.1:0-10913 GCA_038256595.1 Tepidiformales bacterium
AGGACACGCGGGTCGGGGCGGGTGGTTGCGGCATGGTCCAGGTAGATTCGCGACATTGTCCCTCCAGCCTAGCCGAATCCCGCGGCCACTACGAGCGCAAGATGCTGTGTCAACGCCCGGTTCTTGCAATCGCGAATGTCATAGCAGTCCTCTCCCGACCCTGCTATGATGTGTAAGGCGCTAAGGATGTCGCACGTCCGAAGGCGCACACTGGCACACTCCGCGGGAGGCCCACTATGACCGCTGTTGAAACCTCGCCCGAAACCACGACCCTCGTGAACATCACCGAAAAAGCCGCGGAGAAGGCCATTGCTCTTCTGACCGCGCGCGAACTCCCAGAAGGCGCCCTCCGCGTCTTCGTCGCCGGCGGCGGCTGCTCTGGCTACCAGTACGGCATGGCCCTCGCCCGCTCGACCGAAGAAGACGACCTCGTGCTCACCCAGCACGGTGTTCGCATCGTTGTCGACCCGGAATCCGCACAGTACCTCTCCGGCGCCGAAATCGACTATGTCGAAGACGTGATGAAGAGCGGCTTCAGCATCTTCAACCCGAACGCCACGAAGAGCTGCGCCTGCGGCTCCAGCTTCCAGACCGAAGGCGGCGGCGGCGAAGCCCGTCCTTGCGGCAGCGGCCACTAAGCCACTTCCACCAGCAATCGAACATCAACGAGGCGGTCCAACTGGGCCGCCTCGTTTCACGTCCGGCGTATACTGCGAACTCGCGCGATCCGTCGCAGCCGGGAGGCACCGTGAGCAAGTCCTACGACGTTATCGTTATCGGTGGTGGTTCAGCGGGAGCGGTCATCGCAGCGCGTATGAGCGAAGACCCCGCCTGCTCCGTCCTTCTCCTCGAAGCCGGGCCCGACTATCCCGACCTCGACGCGCTGCCCACGGACCTCGCCGACGGGACCTCCGCCTCGCAGGATTCACACGACTGGCACCTCCAGGGCACTGCGGTCGAGGGCCGCGAGGTCCACTATGCGCGCGGCAAGGTGACTGGCGGCTCTTCGGCCGTGAACGGCATCGTCGCTATTCGTGGCGTCCCGGAGGACTACGACGAATGGGCGGAACTCGGCAACTCCGAATGGTCCTGGGAGAAGTGCCTCCCCTACTTCCGCAAACTCGAAGACGACCGCGACCATGGCGGCGACCTCCACGGCAAGGGAGGCCCGATCCCGGTCGTGCGCTGGAAGGACGCCGAGCTGGCGCCGCTCCAATCCGCCTTCCTCGCAGCCTGCCAGGCCCAGGGTTACCCGCGCTCCGAAGACCACAACGTGCCCGGTTCGACGGGAGTCGGCTCCTGGGCGATGAACCGGAACGGCACCCTGCGCATCTCGACCGCGATCGGGTACCTCGCGCCCGCACGTGACCGCCTCAACCTGACGATTCGCGCGAACTGCCACGTGAACCGCGTGCTCTTCGAGGGCAACCGTGCGGTGGGCGTCGAAGTGCAGCATGGCGGCCGCATGCAGACGGTCTTCGGCGAACAGATTGTGCTCTCGGCAGGCGCGCTGCACAGCCCGGCCGTCCTCCTGCGTTCCGGCGTCGGTCCTGCTGCCCAGCTCGAAGGGCTCGAAATCCCGGTCGTCCTGGACCTCCCCGGGGTCGGCGAGGGTCTGCGCGAGCACCCTTCGGTCACCCTCAGCGCGCTCCCGGCGGCGGGCTCGATTCGCCCTGGCGATCCACTTCAGCAGATCGGCCTGCGCTACACATCGACCGGCTCCGACGAGTTCAACGACATGCAGATGTACATGTGGAGCTACGAATCGGACCGCATTCCGCAACTCAAGTTATCGATGCCGGACGTCGATTTCATGTTCGCGCTCTGCGTCAGCCTGCAGCGGCCGCGCTCACTTGGTCGAGTCACCCTCGCCAGTCGCGACCTCGAGGTGCAGCCGGTCATCAACATGAACCTCCTCGACGACGAGTGGGATATGGAGCGCATGATGGACGGCGTCCGCCGCGGCTGGGCGATCCTCAACGAGCAGGCGCTCGCCGTTCACACCGGCAGCATCATTCGACCGCAGGCGAACCGGATCGACGACGATGACCGCCTGCGCGCCTACCTCCAGGCCTACGTCACCCACCTCGTACACCCCGTGGGCACCTGCAAGATGGGCCCGGTGGAGGATTCGATGGCCGTGGTCGACCAGTTCGGCCGCGTCCACGGCCTCGAAGGCCTGCGCATCGCCGACGCCTCGGTCATGCCGAACCTGCCGCGCGCGAACACGAACCTGACCTCGATCATGATCGGCGAACGCATCGCCGACTTCATGCGCAACGCCTGAAACCAAGCAGCAAAACGATCGAACGTCGTGATTCGCCACCGAATCACCCGCCCGCAGGCCCACCCGGCATCTGTACCGCGACTCGCTACAGCAGGTTGCGGTACAAATGCACTTCGCTCGTGTGGAACACCATCGCCTCGCGCGTTGCTCGTCGCAGCTTGGCGAACTCCGCGTCTTCCTGCGATAGCTCGTCGAACTTCTCCAGTTCGTCCAGCGAATTGAACTCGGCGACGACCGAAACTGCCGAGGTCGCACCGGTGACATTCGTCCAGACACTCGTCTGGGCCGCAATGCCGCGCTCCTTCTGGAAGGCCAGGGCCTGCGAAATCGACATCACGAACTCGCGGTGGCGGCCTGGCAGCACTTCGCCGCGCAGGGTGCGCATGTACTTCAGCGGCGCGGTCGCTTCTTCGCTCGAATAGAGCCCTTCGGAGTGGTAGGCCAGCCGCTGGAGTGCGACGTCCGAGTGTTCGTACACCATCTCGGCGCGGACGGCCCGGCGAATCGTCGCGAAGGTCGCGTCTTCCGCCGCCAGCTCGGTGAACTTTTCGAGGTCATCGAGCGTGTTGAAATCGCTGACGATCATCACTTCGTTCGTGTGGCCGGTCATTGCGCCCCAGACGGTCGTGCGCGCACGAATGCCGCGCTCCACCTGGTGGGCCGCAGATTCCTCCATCGCCGTCAAGAACGTCTTCGTGCGCCCGCGTTCGAGGGATCCGGAGAAGAGTCGACGGTACATGGCAGCCTCCAGGCGCGAGAACGTTCGCTGGCGCGCCTGGCCCGATTGTAACAGACCGGAAATCTACAGCCGCCGGAAAGATCTCGGCGCGGAACCCGGCCGGTTAGCTGATGCCCTGCCCCGCGAGGTAGTCGAGGATGTCCTGGACGGTGCGAATGTTCTCCGCATCCTCGTCCCGAATCTCGAAATCCGCCTCCATCGAGAATTCTTCCTCGATGGCGATGGTCAGGTCGACGATGTCGAGCGAATCTGCGCGCAGGTCGTCGACGAAGCTGGCGGTCGGGGTCACCTCTTCGGGCGTGACTTTGAGCTGACGAACAACGACGTCTCGAACGCGATCAATTACGGTGGCCATGGTTCACTCCTGGGGTGTGCCGGCGCCTGGGCGCGAACGAGCACGATGGTTGTTCTGCCGTAAACGCGATGCTATCTCACGCCTCGTACTTGCGGAAGATGACGCAGCCGTTCTGCCCGCCAAATCCGAAGCCGTTCGCCGAGGCAGCCCGCACGACCATCTTCTTAGCGACCAACGGCGTGTAGTCGAGGTCGCAATCCGGGTCTGGCGTCTCGAGGTTGATGGTCGGCGGGACGATGTCTTCCTTGCAGGCCATGACCGCCGCCAGCGCGCCAACCGCACCGGCCGCGCCGAGCAGATGCCCGACCATCGACTTCGGCGAACTAATGGCCAGCTTGTAGGCGTGGTCGCCAAAGGCCAGCTTGAGCGCCGTCGTCTCGGAGGCGTCGTTCAGGGGCGTTCCCGTGCCGTGCGCCGCGACATAATCGATGTCCTCCGGCTTGAGCCCGGACATCGTCAGCGCGGTGGTCATCGCCTGGGCCGCGCCGCTGCCGTCTTCGAGCGGCGCGGTGATGTGGAAGGCGTCGCAGCTCAGTCCCCCGCCCATGAGTTCGGCGTAGATGTTGGCGTTGCGCGCCTTCGCGTGGGCCTCGGACTCGATGACCATCACGACCGCGCCCTCGCCGAAGACGAAGCCCTCGCGGTCCTTGTCGAACGGGCGGCTGGCACGTTCCGGCTCGCCGTTGCGGCGGCTCAGGGCCTTCATGTTCGCGAGGCCGGCCATCGGCAGCGGGTGTATCGCCGCTTCTGTGCCGCCCGCGAGCACGACGTCGGCGATCCCGAGGTCGATCATCTGCTTGGCTTCGATGTAGGAGTAGAGGCCACTTGCGCAGGCCGCGACACTCGCGAGGGCCGGACCGCGCAGGCCGAGGTGCATCGAAACCTGGCAGGCGGCCATGTTCGGCGCCATCATTGGCACGTAGAACGGGCTCACTCGGGAGGCGCCGCGCGTGAGCAGCACCTGCATCTCGTCCATCGTCTCGACCGCGCCGCCCGCACCGGTGGCGATGGCGGAGGCCGCTTTCGGGCGCTCAGCGTCGCTAATTACGAGGTTCGCATCCTTCGCTGCCATGTCGGCGGCCGCGACCGCGAGCTGGCTCGCCCGGGCCATGCGCCGCGCGACCTTCGTATCCATATAGTTGCCGGGTTCGAAGCCTTTGACCTCGGCTGCGATCTGGACGGCCATCTCCGAGGAGTCGTACCGCGTGATCGGGCCGACGCCGGAGACGCCAGCCAGCAGGTTCGTCCAGAATTCGTGCGCGGTAAGGCCGATGGGCGTTACGGCACCCACGCCGGTTACAAATGCTCTCGTCAAACCCAGCTCCCGGGGAGGTTAAGTGACGAGGACTGAGGACTGAGGGCTGAGTGCGGATCGTCCGCCGGCGCGTTCACCGCGCCTGCAATTACTCAGTCCTTAGTCCTCGTCCCTCAGTCCTATTCAATCTCCCGGAATATCAGGCACGAATTGTGCCCGCCCAGGCCGACCGAAGTACTCATGCTAACCCGCACGCGGCGCTGGCGTGCAACATTCGGGACATAATCCAGGTCGCAGTCCGGGTCCGGGGTGGTGTAATTGATGGTTGGTGGCACGCGCTGGTCGCGAATCGCGAGAATCGTCGCCAACGCTTCGACCGACCCGGAGGCGCCCATGCAGTGCCCGGTAATCGGCTTCACGGAGCTAATGGTGGTGTCGTAGGCCGCCGCGCCCATGATCTCCTTGAACACGCGCGTCTCCACGCGGTCGTTCAGTGGCGTGCCCGAACCGTGTGGGTTGATGTAGTCGATTTCGCCCGGGTCGATGTCCGTCTTGCGCAACGCAGCCTTGATGGCGCGCCTCAGACCGCGGCCATCCTCGCGCAGCTGGATCATGTCGTAGGCGTCGTTCGAACTGCCGTAGCCGATGATTTCGCAGTAGATCTTCGCGCCGCGCGCCTTCGCCATCTCGTACTCTTCGAGGATCATGCCGGCAGCGCCCTCGCCCGCGATGAACCCGTCGCGGTTGAGGTCGAATGGCTTAATCGCTGCGGCAGGATTGTCGTTCGAATCCGCGAGCGCGCGCATCGAGCACCAGGTCGCGTGGAAAATCGGCAGGAGCACCGCATCGCAGCTGCCGGAGATGATGGCGTCGGCATCGCCGCGCTTGATGGTCTCGTAAGCCTCGCCAATGCTCGTCCCGCCGGTCGCGCAGGCACTGACCACGGCCATATTCGGCCCGCGGGCGCCCGTGCAGATGGCGATGTGCCCGCTCACGGCGTCGTCGATGAAGTTTGCCACGAGGAACGGCGTGATGCGCCGCGGACCCTTCGTGTCGAGAATCTTCTGGTGTTCGACGATCATGTCCACACCGCCGCCGCCAGAGCTGAAGATCACGCCGACCATATCCGCGTTCTCTTCGGTCACCTGGAAACCGCTATCGACGAGCGCCTCGAGGGCCGCGCTCACGCCGAAGCCGACACCGCGCGTCATGTAACGCTGCTGCTTGGCATCGACGCGATCGCCGACCTCGAAATTCTTGACCTCGGCCTGGATCCGAATCGGGTAAGGCTCCGGGTCGAAGAGGGTGATTGGGCCGATGCCGCTGCGACCGGCGAGCATGCCCTGCCAGGTCTCTTCGGCCGTGTTCCCGGCTGCGGTGACCGCGCCGACCCCGGTGACGACAACGCGACGGGCTGGCTGCGTGTTCATCGCGCTGCCGCCTCCACGAGGTGAAAACGCTCACCGAGGAGCCCTTCGTAGTCGTCGCTCAGGCTGAGGCTGTTGACGTCGTAGTTAATCCGCCGCACGAGACGCGTGAGCACATTCCCCGGCCCGGCCTCCATGAACATATCGACGCCGTTCCTGGTCATCGTCTCGATGCTCTTTTGCCAGCGAACGCCCATGAGGAGCTGGTCGCGCAGCTCGGCGTAAACCTCCGGCTGCGTATCGAGCACGTCCGCGTTCACGTTGCCGACCATCGGGCGGACCGGGTCGTGCATCGGGAGCCGCTGGAGCAGGCGATTCATACCTTCGCTCGCGCGGCCCATGAGCGGCGAGTGCGATGCGATCGAGATCGGCAGGCGAACGACGCGGCGAGCGCCGGCCTTGTCCGCCAGCTCCATCGCCAGCTTCAGGGGGCGGAGGCCGCCGGAAATCGTCGTCTGGCCCTCGCAGTTGACTGTCGCGAGGCCGATATACCCCTCGGTGCCGCCATCAGGGTCGTGAACCTGGCTGCAGATCTCGGCGACTTTGCTCTCCGGCAGGCCGAGAATCGATGCCATGCCGCCGGGGTTCTCTTTGCCGGCCTCTTCCATGAGCACGCCGCGTTCGCGCACGAGCATCAGGCCCTCTTCGAAGGAGATCGAGTTGGCGGCGACCGCAGCGGTGAATTCGCCCATCGAATGGCCCGCGAGGAACACCGGCTCAAGCGTTCGATCAGCTGCTTCGAAGCGCTCGCGAACTGCCGCAAGCCACGCGATCGAGGTCACGAAGGTGGCCGGCTGCTGGTTCACGGTCTGCTCGAGTTCTTCCAGCGGACCTTCGAAACAGAGCTTCGAGATCTTCACATCGAGCACATCGTCCGCCCTGCGGAAGATGTCGCGCGCAGCCCGGGAGACACTCGCCAGCCGCTCGCCCATTCCGACGTGATGCGAACCCTGGCCAGGGAAAATAATCGCGGCCTTGTACCACGGCTTTATTTCCTGATCCATATCGTCCCTATCCTTTGCGGGCCGCTGACCGGCTCCCCATTGAAGCGTCAATAGTAGCATCGCCGCGCAAATTGCTCATGTAGGCTCGCCAATTGCATTTATGCTCGAATTGCTGGCGCCTCTGCCCACAACTCGGCGACCGAGAGGTACTCTGCTGCTTCGGCATCTTCCTTCAGCAGTTTCAGCATCAGCCCGGTGGAGACGCGCTCGATGAACCCCCACTCCCAGGTTGCGATCGGGTTCGTATTCGTCAGCGATGCGAGCAATTCGGCCCTTCGCAGGCCGAGGGCGACCGCATCCCCGGCGAGCAGTTCCGCACCCCAGGCGCGCATGCAGGCGGAGAGGTCGTACTCGGGCTCGAGGAAAATGCCGTCCGGGTCGATGAACTTGAACCGCAGCGGCTCGCTCCCCGGCACGAGCAGGATGTTGCTCGAATGGGCGTCGCCATGCGCGAGGACGGCGTGGTCCGGGTCGAACGCGGCTCTTCTCGATTCGGCATAGTCGAGGGCTCGCTCGATGACTCGCTCCGAGCACGGCTTTCCCAGCGCCTGCCAGGTTTCGGTGACGAACTCGGCAAGGCTCTCGGCCTTTTCGGCGCCGTTCTGGAAAATGACGTCGCCAACGGGTGCCTGCCACGCCTCGACCAGCGTCTCGCAGATGATGCGAATCTGCTCGTCGACCGGAAGTTCGAACGCATACAGCTGCGTGCCAAGCCGTTCGAGCAGCATCGCGCGCTGCGGTTCGTCGTGCCGCAGCAGCCGCGCATATCCGCGACCATTCGCTGCGGCGAGCACACGCGCCTCCTGCCCGCCCGATTCCGAACCCGGAAGCCCGACCTTGAGGATTACGTCCTCGCCGTCCGCGGTCGTGGCTTCGGCAACGAAGGCTTCGCTCCCACCGTGCCGAATCGTCCCCAGGACGAGTCCCCACTCCCCGGCGAGTTTCCGGACCATCGCGTCGAGGCCCGCCAGCCACTCTCGGCCGATCGCGCCCTGCGTCTCCGCCCGCCGCACGACGATATCCGGGATCTCGAACGCTGGCACCGGTTCCGAAGTCACCGGACAAGTGTGCCAGAAAATTGTCGCGCAACACGCCTTCTCGCCCGCCGCTACGCTCTCCCATATACTCACCCCATTGCTAGCAACGCATGAGCGGCGATGCGAACGGAGATTCGAAAGAAGATGCCCAACAAGACGCACTGGCTCCAGGGAACCTACGGCAAGGCGATCGCTCGCAACCCCGAGCGGCGCCCGGTCTTCGAAACCACCGGCAAGATGCCGCTCGACCCCGTCTACACGACCGACGACCTCAACGGCTTCGACACTGACAAGGATCTCGGCTTCCCGGGCGAATATCCGTTCACTCGCGGCATCCAGCCGACGATGTATCGCGGCCGCTTCTGGACCATGCGCCAGTACGCCGGTTTCGGCGACGCGGAAGAATCGAACAAGCGCTACCAGTACCTCCTGAAGCAGGGCCAGACCGGGCTCTCCATCGCTTTCGACCTCCCGACCCAGATCGGCTACGACTCGGACGACCCGATGGCTCGCGGCGAAGTGGGCAAGGTCGGCGTCGCGATCGACTCTATCGAAGACATGCAGACGTTGTTCAACGACATCCCGCTGGACAAAGTTACGACCTCGATGACGATTAACGCGACCGCCTCGATCCTGCTCGCGCTCTACGCAGCGGTGGGCAAGCAGCAGGGCGTCCCGACCGTCAAACTCGGCGGCACCGTCCAGAACGACATCCTCAAGGAATACATCACCCGCGGGACGTACATCTATCCCCCGCGCCCGAGCATGCGGCTCATCACCGACATGTTCGGCTACTGCAAGGACAACGTGCCGGAGTGGAACACCATCTCGATTTCGGGCTACCACATCCGCGAGGCCGGAAGCACGGCCGCCCAGGAAGTCGGTTTCACCCTCGCTGATGGCATCGCCTACGTGGACGCGGCCATCGCCTCGGGTCTCGATGTCGATGAGTTCGCCGGCCGCCTGAGCTTCTTCTTCGCCTGCCACAACAACTTTATCGAAGAGATTGCGAAGTTCCGCGCGGCTCGCCGTCTCTGGGCGAAGATTATGAAGGAGCGCTACAACGCCAAGAGCGCGCGCTCGATGATGCTCCGCTTCCACACCCAGACCGGTGGCGCGACCCTCACCGCCCAGCAGCCGGAAGTGAACATCGTCCGCACGACCGTGCAGGCGTTGGCTGCGGCGCTCGGCGGCACCCAGTCGCTGCACACGAACTCGATGGACGAAGCCCTGGGCCTGCCGACTGAAAAGGCTGTTCAAATCGCCCTCCGTACGCAGCAGGTGCTCGCCTACGAAAACGGCGTCGGCGACGTCGCGGACCCGCTCGGCGGCGCCTACTTCGTCGAAGCGCTGACGAACCGCATCGAAGCCGAGGCGATGGAGTACATCAACCACATCGACAAGATGGGCGGCGCCCTCGCTGCCATCGAACAGGGTTTCCAGCAGAAGGAGATCCAGGAGGCGTCTTACCGCTTCCAGCTCGAAATCGAGTCGAAGGAGCGCGTTATCGTCGGCGTGAACCAGTTCACGGTGTCGAACGAGCCCGAGCCAGAGATCCTGCGCGTCGACCCGAACATCGGGAAGCGCCAGGCCGAGAAGCTCGCGTCCCTCCGAGCCAATCGCGACAACGCCCTCGTCGAATCCCTCCGCGCGAAGCTCAAGCAGACCGCTGAGGGCACTGACAACCTGATGCCGATCATCGTCGAGTGCGTCGAAAACAAGACGACGCTCGGCGAAGTGAGCCACACGCTCCGCGAAGTGTGGGGCGAATACCGGCCGCAGGTAGTCATCTAGCAACCCGTCGAGCGGGGTGCGATTTTCCTGGTGCGATGAGGTGCAGCGATGGTTGACGACGATACGAGGTCGCGGGCGGACGAACGCCGCCGCTTGTTGGGAGAGCTGGAACTGGAGCGGAACCAGCTCATTCGCAATATCGAAACCTGCCGCATCCGCGATATCAGCCGCCCGTTTATCGGCGATTGGTCGCTGAAGGACATCGTCGGGCACGTCGCGACGTGGGAGGCAGAGGCGCTCACTGCGTTGCGTCACCTGAAGGCCGGCCTGCGCCCGGCGATCCTCGATATCGACCGCTCCGAAGTCTCCGAGTTCAACCACGACCACGTCGAACGGAAGCAGGACATCGACTTCTGGAGCATTTACGAGCAGCTCAAAGGCACGCGCGCGCGCCTCTTGGACGAAGTCGAGGAGATCGACGACGAGACGCTCTGCGCCGAGGGCTCCGTTCACGCCGCCATCGTCCGTTCAGTCACGGACCACGACCGGCACCACTGGCACGATATCGCGGCCAAACTCGCCGGCATGCCCGGCGCTCGCCCCACCCCGCCGGAAACGGTGCAGGAGCCCGTCCCGGCTGAGTAGTGTGGAGTTCGGCGTCTCTCGGACGAGTGGCCCAGGCATCCTGTCGCCTGTATCTGCTCGTCATTGCACGATGAGCGCGAATTTATGCAGCCCGCTCGGCCTCGTATCACCTGACGCTCGAGCCCAAACACTGGGAACCCATCGAGCGACTTCCGCGAGACTCGCAGAAGGAACGTGTGCTCGACTTCCTCGGCCGTTTCATGGACATTATTCCTGAGAAGCCCCGAAATTCCTACCGACATGATTCGTCATCCGCCTCAACAAGCCTGAGCCATCCCAACGGTTCTGGCAGGATTCGCTGGGCGCGATGTCTACCAATTCGGCCCTGAACGGCCTACCCACCGCTCGCGGGCGCGGCCGGCGCCGGGTCTGGTTCGGGGGCACGGCGCCCATGGCCACCGCCACGCCGCAGTGACATCGTCGGGTCGGC